>CAZMHL010000090.1:3078-7824 GCA_964566065.1 uncultured Eubacteriales bacterium | reverse complement strand
ACGACGGCGACGTAATGAGTGATATGGTTGCAACAGCTTACGGCTCCCTTGCAATGATGACATCTGTTCTTGTTTCTCCCGAAGGCTATTATGAATACGAGGCGGCTCACGGAACAGTTCAGCGTCATTACTACAAGCACTTAAAAGGAGAAGAAACCTCAACAAACTCCGTTGCAACAATTTTTGCCTGGAGCGGTGCTTTCAGAAAAAGAGGTGAAATGGATAATCTCCCCGAGCTTGTTAATTATGCAGATATGCTTGAAAAAGCAACAATTGACACAATTGAAGACGGCATAATGACCGGTGACCTTTATCTCCTCTCAACTCTTGAAAACAAGAAAAAGGTTAACAGCGAAGATTTCTTAAAAGCAATCGGCGAAAGACTTGCAACATATCTTAACTAAAAAGGGGCTGTCTCACTAAAAAGTGAGGCAGTTCTAAATTTTTGCACACAAAAAATCCGTCCTGATGGACGGATTTTTTAATTTTTAAAGAACATTACCTGATATGGCTTAAGTTGAAATTTCTTTATGTCAATATCAACCTTTTCCATTAAATGATTTTCATCAATAAGGTAGGCATCAAGCTCATCTTTAATGCCGCTTTCAACAATCCTGGTTTCTTCTGAATCGTTGATAACGAGAAGACCTTTTTTGTCATCCATTACTGCGCCGATTACAAAAAGATTTTCATCATCGGAGGCGGTAGCCACTCTGTTTCTGAGTTCGTAAAGTTCGCCCCACGCTTTGAAAGTGTAGTAAATACAGAAAGGCTGTAAATCCATAGGACTGAAAACGCTGTTGTATGGGCTTATTCCCAAAGATGCCTGATAGTGACAGAGAATATTGGTTTTGGTTTTCTGGAGAAGACACATCATTGAACCTGCTTTTGCAGAGGCAAGGGATGTTCCTTTTTCTTCGCGGGTATGTGAGTTGTTCCATTCGTTAAGCTGAAGCTCAATATCACCGTATCCGTATTGTTCAAGAACCCTTTCAATGAAAAGTCCGATTTTATAGGTTTTCATTGAGTTTGCGTAGCTGTGCCAGGAGAAGAAGTCAATAGGTGAGTTGTGCTCTTTGATATAGTCCATAAAACCGTAAAGGAACTCAATTCTGTGCATATCGTTGTCGTATCTTTCATCTTTTTCTCTTGCAGGTTCATTGAGTCCGTATCTTTCAGGGTGATAGAAAATGCCGTAGCATCCGCTTGCACCGTAACCACCAACTTTTATTGAATCGCCAAAGCATTCTTTAAGATGCTTTGCAGTAACATCGTAAAGCTCATAGAACTGTTCATCCGTTCCTGTCCACATCTGGTTTAAAGGTTTAACATTGTTTTCAGGTTCGTTCCATATTTCCCAGTATTTGATTCCGTATGTAAAGCCATCAGCCCATCCTTCGTTGTAGTGTCTTACAATATGTTCGCAAATCTGCGCCCATTTTTTATAATCCTTTGGCGGATGAATTCTGTAAGCTTTGATGTGCGCCTGATTTTCAATAGTTACACCAAGTCTGTAAATGGGTTCAATGCCGTATGAATATAACCCCTCTATAAGTGCATCAGTAAATGCAAAATCATAAGATGCAGGGTCGTTTACATCTGCGTCAAAATCTCTGAAAATGTTAGGGATGTCAACATATCTGTTTGCTCCGTAGGGACCGCCTACATCGTGAAGTCTTGAGTAGGGGATATTTGCATCTTTAAGATACTGTATGTGAGAAAAATCAAGCTTCATAAACCCGCCTTTAAGAGGTGGCTGACCTGTCGCGTGCATAGCTTTGATTTCCCCTGCGATTATGTTGAAATCAACATTTATAATTGCCATTTTAATTCATCCTTTCAAATTGGTTGACTTGTACTGCTTATATGCTTATAATAGAGAATGATAAGAAAAAAGTCAAGAATGGCGAAAAAAATTAGAAATAACCAACAATAACCAAAAAGGGGCAAGAAAATGTTTCAGGAAGAACGACTTAATTTAATAATGAAAATATTAAAGGAATGTAAGTATGCAACAGTTGAAAAACTTGTGGAAGAGGTTCGTTATTCGCCTACAAGCATAAGGCGTGACCTTGCAGAACTCGAAAAAAGAAGACTTATAAAAAGAAGCTACGGCGGTGCTGAAATTCTTGACAAAGGCTACGCGCCTTTTGTTTATCGCCAGCACAAAATGAAAAAAGAGAAAAAGGCTGTGGCTAAAAAGGCTGCAGACCTTGTCAATGATGGCGAAACTGTTTTTCTTGATGAATCTTCAACGGTGCAGTATATGGGGCAGTACATTGCAGATAAGAAAAATGTAAAAGTTATTACGGGTAATCTTTCTCTTGCAGAGTTTTTCTGTGAGCAGGGGATAAACACTCATATAATCTGCGGAAAAGTTTCTGAAAAACCGGGTACTGTTACGGGACCTCTTGTTGAAAAAAGCCTTGAGTTTTTTAACATCGACAAGGCATTTTTTTCCACCAACGGCATAAGTGATGACGGCTACTGCGTAAGTTTTACAGAGTTTCCCGTGTTTAAAAGTTTTGCAATAAGGAAAAATTGCAGGGAGCTTGTTCTTCTTAACACTTCGGATAAATTTCATTCTTCCCACAGTTTCAAATCCTTAAGCCTTAATGATATTGATATAATTGTCTGTGATGGTGAGCTTCCCGACAATCTTAAAGAAAAAGTTGTGAAAAAGTATATAGTTGCCAAATAAAATTTGCGTTTTCCGATTAAATAATTTGATTTTACTTTTAAATGGTGGTATAATTCACAGTTACATAGAAACTTATTTGGAGATACGGAGAGAAAAGAATATACTTCTATGAAATATTTTATGTTTCAGGAGTGGTCAAAAACATGGATAAGTTACTAGTAATCTTAACCTTTGCGGCAGCGGTTCTTGCACTTTTGTTTGCAGCCCTTACCGCAAAAAGAGTAATCAGTTTCCCCGAGGGAACTGAACTGATGAAGAAAATTTCTTTGTCAATCAGAAAAGGTGCCAATGCGTACCTTAAAAGACAGTACAAAATTGTGCTTATATTCTTTGGCGTAATGTTTGTTATACTGTCAGCAATGGCTTTTGCCGGACTTCTTACACCTTATGTGCCTTTTGCCTTTGTAACCGGCGGATTTTTCTCGGCACTTTCAGGCTTTGTGGGAATGAAGATAGCAACTCTTGCTAACTCAAGAACGGCAAATGCTTGTCAGGAAGGACTCAACCGCGGACTTCGTGTTGCTTTCTCAGCCGGAAGCGTAATGGGCTTTACGGTAGTAGGTCTTGGTCTTTTGGACATTTCCGTTTGGTTCTTCTTACTTAAATTCGTTTTCCATCTTTCAAACGAAGCTGTTACAAGCGCAATGCTTACCTTTGGTATGGGCGCATCATCGATGGCTCTGTTTGCAAGAGTAGGCGGCGGTGTGTTCACAAAGGCTGCCGATGTAGGTGCTGACCTTGTTGGTAAGGTTGAAGCAGGTATCCCTGAGGATGACCCGAGAAACCCTGCAGTTATTGCCGATAATGTTGGTGATAACGTAGGTGATGTTGCAGGTATGGGTGCAGACCTTTATGAATCCTATGTTGGTTCAATTATTTCTGCAAGTGCTCTCGGAGTTGCGGCTTTCCACAGCCTTGAGGCAATGGCACTTCCAATGCTTCTTGCGGCAATCGGCGTTTTGTGTTCAATCCTTGGTACTTTCTTTGTAAGCACAAAAGAAGGTGCAACACAGAAACAGCTTCTCGGTGCTTTGTCAAGAGGTACAAACTTCTCTGCAATCGTAATTGCAATCGTTTCTCTTCCTACTGTTTATTACATACTCGGTAAAGAAAACTGGACAATTTATTTTGCAATTCTCGCAGGTCTGGTTTCAGGTGTATTAATCGGTCAGGCTACAGAATATTTCACATCAGACAGCTATAAGCCTACAAAGAATCTTGCAGGAACATCTGAAACAGGAACAGCTACAATTATAATCAGCGGACTTTCTGTTGGTATGCTTTCAACACTTCTTCCTATTGTAATCGTTGCAGTATGTGTACTTGTTGCATTTTATGTTTCAGGCGGTGCAACCAGTGCTTCAATGGGACTTTACGGAATAGCTCTTGCGGCAGTTGGTATGCTTTCAACACTTGGTATTACTCTTGCAACCGACGCTTACGGACCTGTTGCCGATAACGCAGGCGGTATTGCTGAAATGGCAGGACTTGATAAAAAAGTAAGAGAGAGAACAGATGCTCTTGACTCTTTGGGAAATACAACAGCAGCAACCGGTAAAGGCTTTGCAATCGGCTCTGCAGCCTTAACAGCTCTTGCACTTATGGCATCTTACATTGATAAGGTTAAAACAATTGAGGGCGGTGCTGAAAAGATTGCAGATTTAAGCATTACAAACCCAACTGTTCTTGTTGGTTTGTTCATCGGTTCATGTCTGCCTTTCGTGTTTGCGGCTCTTACAATGAATTCTGTAGGCAGAGCGGCACAAAGCGTAGTTAAAGAAGTTCGCCGTCAGTTCAAGGAAATCAAAGGACTTATGGAGGGCGAAGCAGAAGCAGATTATGCAAGCTGTGTTGACCTTTGCACAAAAGCAAGTCTTAAAGAAATGGTACTTCCTACAATCGTTGCAATCGTTGTTCCGGTTGTTGTAGGTCTTATTTTAGGATGCACAGGCGTTGTAGGTCTTCTTGCAGGTGCAACAGCATCAGGCTTCTTAATGGCAGTATTTATGTCATCATTTACTACTATGTAGTCGTATTTATCTTTA
>CAZMHL010000090.1:0-3068 GCA_964566065.1 uncultured Eubacteriales bacterium | reverse complement strand
TCAAATGCAGGCGGTGCCTGGGATAATGCTAAGAAATATATTGAAAGCGGAGTTTACGGCGGTAAAGGTTCAGAAAACCACAAAGCCGCAGTAGTAGGCGATACAGTAGGTGATCCTTTTAAAGATACATCAGGACCTGCAATCAACATCCTCATTAAACTTCTTTCAATGGTTTCAATTGTATTCGCAGCGCTTGTTGTTGGATGTTCTATATTATAATCAGTGATGTTAAAATTGCCCATAATTAACAAACCTCACCCAACTCGCTGTATTTGTATACAGCTTCGGGTATCCCTTCGCTTGCGCTACGGTTCGGTTTGTCTATTCTGAACAATTTTTCCTATCCCCTGAAAAAAGTGGATAAGTAAAAAATCACTGACTGCGGTCAGTGATTTTTTGTTTTCTTCTTAAATTCAAGCGGTGTCATATTCATATGTTTTTTATAGAGTCTGAAAAAGTTGGAATAATTCTGAAAGCCCACTTTGTAACAGGAATCTTCTGTTGAACCGCCTTTTGAAATCAGGTCGTTAAAAAGATTAATTCTTTTTATAATTACGTAGTTCCATAATGATATTCCAATATGCTTTTTGAAAAGGTGAGAAAGATATGAATTGTTCAGTGAGAACTTTTCTGCAATATAATTAATATTAAAATTTTCTGTAAAATGTCCGTTTATATATTCAAGAACATCATTTATAACGGAGTTAGTCTGAACAGGAACACTTTTGTCAGCAGATGTGCTTATTTTTTGAAGCTCGGTAAAGAATTCAATAACCTTACAAATGCAAAGAAGTTTATTCTCAGGCGTTGGATTTTTTGTAAGCTCGTGAATTTCGGGAAGCTTTTTCTGTATTCCATATATAACGGCATCCTCTTTGGTGATTTTGTTAAACAGCTTTTTATCACCGCTGAAAAATGGAACAAATAAATCTGAATATTCTTTTGGAAAGCTTTTTAATATGGATTCATTAATGTGAAGAGTAAGTCTTTCGTGATATTTGTTTTTATCAACACTGCAACAAAACATTTCAGAGGGGTTCAGTATTATAAAATCCCCCTCGTTGATATCAAAGCTGTTTCCGTCTATTTTAATATTTCCGCTTCCTTTTATAAAATAGAAAATAAGGAAATTGTGTATATCGTGCAAATAGCCTAAAGTAGAGTTTTCTGCAGAAATACCGAAAGTGTGGTTAAGTTTAAAATCATTATTCAGATTAAATTCATGTTTTTCAAAAAACTTGTTCATAGTTCACGCTCCTGTATAGCAGTATTATACATAAAATAAGCAAAAAAATCAATAGTATATTAAATAATGCTGTTGTATAATAAAAAAAAGGAGCGATAATATGTTTGGAATAGATAACGAAAGAATCAAGAAACTTCGCAGAGAAATCCACGAATATCCGGAGCTTGATTTCGATATGGAAAAAACTCTTGAAGTTGTAAAAAGAGAGCTTGCTGCATCAGGAATTGAATATACCGAAAAATACGGTAAAGGAAGTCTTGTTGCATACATAAACCCCGAGAAAGATAACTTCACAATCGGTATAAGAGCAGATATGGATGCTTTAAGAATCCAAGAGCTTACCGATGTGCCTTTTAAATCAAAAATTGACGGAAGAATGCACGCCTGCGGTCACGATGCACATACTGCTATTCTCATTGAAACCGCAAGAGTTTTAAAATCAATGGAAAATGAAATCAACTGCCGTGTAAAGCTTTTGTTCCAGCCCAGCGAAGAGGGAATGAAAAGCGGCTCAATGATGATGATTGAAAACGGAGTTTTAGACGACGTTGACATAATAACAGGACTTCATATAGCTAATGCTTCTGAAGTGGGAATTGTTGGGGTTTGCCCGGGAGAATCTCAGGCATCAAGCAGACACTTTGATATCGAAATCGAGGGTAAAAGTGCTCATGCTGCAGCACCACAAAACGGTATTGACGCCCTTGCAATTGCTTTTCGCCTTTACAGCGCTATTCAGCTTGTGTTAAGCAGAGAAGTCCCACCCCTTGAAAGATACCTTTGCCAGATAGGTAAGCTTGAAGCAGGAACTTCACAGAATGTTGTTGCGGCAAATGCACATATGCGCGGAACAATAAGAGCTTTTAAAGTTGAAATAAGTAATCTTATCTGGAACAGAATTGAACAGATTGCACAGTCTCTTGCCCGGGAAACAGGTGCTAAAATCAAAACTCACGGACCGCTTAAGTCTGTATGTGTATATAACAACCCTTATCTTTGCGAGCTTGTTAAAGAATCAATGAAAAAGGTTGCAGGGGAAGAAAACGTAATAACAACCAAGCCTTCAATGGGCTCGGAGGACTTTTCAAGATACAGTGAAAAAATACCGGGCGTATTCTTCCGCCTCGGAGTAGGAAATAAAGAAACAGGATGTACCACACCTGTTCATAATGAATATTTCAAAATGGACGATTCAAGATTGGGAATTGGTGCAGAAACCTTTATTCAGTTTGTTCTTGATAACCAGAACGGCGTTGATATGAAAAAAGCAAAAGATTCGGAGGACAGATAATGGAACTTAATAAAACATCACTTGATACTTTGTGCGCTGCTCTTGCTTATGCAATTGATATTGAAGCGCCAAAGGAAAGTGCAGAAAAAAATGAAGAACTTGCAAAATATGCAGATGAAGTTTTCGGCGGTGAAAAGGCTGACAGAATTTTTATGTATAACCCCGATGCAATCGGTCAGTGGCTTTATGAAAAATATGACTACCTTTTTGCAACGGCTGATTTAAGAGCAGACCTTAAGCTGCCCTTTAAAACCGTAATGCCGTCGGTTACTCCCGTTTGCTTCGGTACAATGTACACAGGTGCACAGCCTGCTGTTCACGGCATACAGAAGTACGAAAAACCCGTAATGAAAATTGATACAATTTTCGATGCCCTTATAAGAGCAGGAAAGAAACCGGTTATTCTTGCGGCAAGTGCCAAGTGCAGCCTTGCAAATATCTATCTTGAAAGAGATATGGATTACTACATTTATCCTACCTTTGAAGAGGTAAATGCAAAGGCGGCTCAGCTTATTCTTGAGGATAAAAAGG
>CAZMHL010000089.1:0-7846 GCA_964566065.1 uncultured Eubacteriales bacterium | reverse complement strand
TTACAGTCAAATCCAAGGAAAACCAGTTCTTACGCTCGTTATATGGTTTAATAAAAAGAGAACAGCATCCAATAGAAAGAGGTTCGACAGGAATGTAATATTCATTATCTTCAATATAGGATTTACCTATTTTCAATACTTCTGAATTAGATAAAGCAACATTAAAATTTAAAGAAGAAAAGTTTACCACAGGAAAAGAAGTAATCTTTATATAATCATTTTTACCTACATTATATTTGTTGTTATAAAAAACACGATATATAGGCTCTATCATTCTACACACAACAATATTATCATCATTGCCAGCATTATCAATATAATTTTTTACAGCATAATAAATAACATCAGAAATAATATATGTTTCACAATATGAAACAATATCCTTCTCAATATTACTTTTATCAGCAGTTGTTATTTCCACATTTGGTCTGTAAATATAGCCATCCTCTTGTTTTTTATCATTAACAAAATTTATAGTAACTGGTCCAAAAGTTAACGACTCAATTGCAAAAGGTATCCCTTCCACCAGTACAGTGTATTCTTTTCGTGAAACATATTCTTTAACTCTTTCCAGCCTTTCAGGTATAGGCAAATTAAACTGCATTGGCTTTTGTATGCAGCTAATGCAGCTATCCATATTTTCAGAAAACTTTTGAAACCTTTTAAAAATATATTCTGTACCGATTATTTCAAGTAAATACTCATCATTTAAAACATCTTCCAGCGCACGAAGTATTTCCTCAGGATTTTCTATAACGTTTTTATATTTATAGTCATCTAAAACGCTGTTTTCCGGGATTTCTTGCCCATCAATATATACTCGGAAAGCTTCCACAAACGGGTTGAATTCGAGTAAGACTTTTCTATTCATTTTTTACCTCTTTCAAAATCTCTTTACATTTTAAAACAATGATTCTATTTAGAAATTGCCACATGGCTTAATCGTAAACTCATAAGCTCTGTTTTACCAAAAGCATAGTCAAGCTCCAGCATCGCATCACCAAGCATTGCTCTGGCTGCATCAACATTGAAAGATTTAATACCATCAATACAATCAGATAATTTCTTTAAGTAGTTAGCATATTCATTTTCATCAGATAGCTTGATTCCTTTTTTGTTACAGTCAACAGCTAAATTAAAAATACTATTTGTTACCATCAAGAGATTTATAAACTCTGCATCTTCAATAAGTAACGACATCATTCCATCTACTGAATACTTATTCCATTTTTTTGTTTCCCAATCAATTTCTCTTTCAACTACTCTCTTTACAAATTCTTCGTTTTCGCTACAAAGAAAATTCGACAACATTGGGGTGAATTTTTTAATAATATATTCTTTAAATAGTGTTTTATAATCACAATCGCACTTACTGAGATTTTCTTCAATACTTGAGAAAATTTTCTCAAACATATATTCTAAGTAAAACTGAATCTTATCCATTGTGTCTCCTTTCACTTTCATCAATAAATTTATATATAAGCCTATCACATTTTATATTGCCATCATAAAATTTATTGAAATCAGAAAAATTCATACTATCATCAAAAGCTTTTGATAGCTCTTGCCAACTGCCTTTTCCCATTACACTCTCATATTTATCAACCAAAAGCTCTGGCTCGTTTTGAAAATACGCTTTTTTTAAAGTGTCTTGCCCAAAACCGCCGGCCATCTTTTCAATTCTTTCTGCATTTGGACCATAAGCAATAGGTTTATCAGAAGGATACTTTTCTCCCATAGCTTGCTTTGTAAAGTATTCTGTTAGACCTTCATTAAACTGCTTATCTTTTCCATTTATAGAAATTCCTCGCCTATATTCAGTTTTAAAAGGAAAATGTCTATTATCATTTGCCGATAAACCGTGCATATACTCATGTACGCCAGTTTTCAAAGGATATTCACCCTCAAGTTTCACATATGACATTTTTCCGTCATTAAAACCATTAATACGTTCTGCCCGCCAATTATTGCCATAGCTTTTTCCGAATTCTTTATTATTTTGAAACACTACAGAATCATCTATAGATAGATTCATTTTTTCACCTGATAAAAATCCACTCAATTGTTCAGATTTATATTTATCTGTGATTTCTTGCATTTCAGATTTTAAGCCATCTATCTTTTCCTTTATTCCAGCATCTTCGTTTTTAATAAAAGAATATAACTTATCTTTTAAGTTTGAAATGTCTTCGGTTTTAGTTTCAGCATAATCAGCTATATTTTCTTTATATTCGGCACTTTCTGTGTTTGCGGCCAATCGTTTCTCACCATAAGGGTAATCAAGTGTAGAATCTTGTTTTTTTGTAGGTTCTACATACTGTGAATCACTTTGATTATACAGGTTAGTTTTATTTTCCTTAAAACCTGAAGAATTATCTTTAATGTCTGTAGGCCTTACTTCTGAAGAAGCTGTTGAAGGATTGGATTCAGCTCCAAAATTGCTTCCGGAAAACCAAGCTTTATCATTTTCAGATTTCTTTTCATCTTTATTAGAACCAAGGTGACGCTGATATTGCCGGTATTCTTCGGAGGACATACCATAGCTGTCAGCTTCCCATTGCTCACGAAATGCCGAGTTATCAAATCCTTTGTTTATAGGTTCCTCACCGTGATGAGAATCAGGTGTAGCATATTGTTCTTTCGATGAAGCTACATCTTGCGATTCTCCATAAACATCATTATACGTTTTTTCTGAATTGTCACTGTATTCACTCTGATTTTCAGACTGTTTTTCAGTATCAGAAATTTCATTATTATAATGATTTCCATCGTCATAAGCAGATGAAGTTTCAAAATTGTTTTCATCTTCTACAGGGGATATTGCATCTTCCTGTTCTTGGTTTTTTACAGTTTCACTATTGTATAAATCATCAGAAGGATTATTAATATCATTCTCCTTATAACTTTCAGAATAGTCTTGCTCTGATGAGCCATCGTTTACATTAATTGTATCAGAATTTTCAGATTCTTCAACGGTATATGGTTCAGCATTATTTTCGGCATTATCTGGACTTTCTAAAGTATCTGAGGCGGTATCCTGTGTGCTTTCTTCAGGTATAGAGCCTTCATTTTCACTTTCATTAGTGCCAGAAGATGTTTCACTGGTTTCAGAAGTAAAATCTATTTCAGAATTATTGTCACCACTTTCCTCAGTCATTTTATCATCTGATGAATCAGTAGCATTTATGTTTTCTTGTGCTGTTTCTTCATCGTCGGAGTTTTCTACACTGTTGTATTCAGGGGTGGTTTCTTCCGGATAAACATTATCTTTACTTGCAAGTTCATATTCATTACCTTCTGAGGCATACGAATTTTCGGTGGTCTCAACATCTGTCTGTGTATCATAGCCATAGGACGATGTGCCTTCAGAATTGCCTGTACTTTCGATTGAAGAACCCTCACTTGAACTATCCTCATTATTAAAGTTTTCAGAAGAAGTTCCTGCATCATGCCCTTCATCTGCATTATCAGATGAGCCATTAACCTCGGATACAGAATCCTTTTGAGAAAAGTCCTCATTCCTTTCGCTTGGTGTATCATCATATGAAGAATCCTTAACATCTGTATTCTCCGTAGATATATCTTCGTCAGCAGAACTATCAATGTTGTTGCTCTCATAATTATTCTCATATGAAAATTCAGCTTCTCCATCTGGCTGCTCATTCGCACTATATTCAGAAGAATAGACTCCGTAGTTGAAGTTATCTGTGTTTTCAGCACCTTCATTATTCTCTACATACTGAAAATCACCATCAATTTCTTCTGAACTGCTTTCGGAGAAAGTGCCATATGAACTGCCACCAGAATCATAATTTATATTTTCCCATTCATTTTCTCCTATCTGGGAATTCTCATCTGTGAAAGATTCATTATACGGCGATGAGGTTTCTGAATAGTTAAAATCGTCTTCCTCATCATCAATAGTATCTGAATTGTTTTCAGGAATACTGCTTGAACTATCCTTTTCTTTAACAGAACTATCCAGATTATTATTCATTTCCTCTGGGGTTGAATATGAGCTGGAATCATCTTTATTTTCGTTAGAGGAAGAAGATTTTTCGTTTTCATCAAAATCAGTAGTATAAGATTCATTTTGGTTATCAGTTTCATACCTGAAATCGTCTTCACTTTTATCATAATCTTCTGATAAAGACTCTGTAGAATCGTTGTCTATGGGTTCAGAGTCTTCTGACTTTTCTAACTGTTCTCCAACTTCATAGTTGAAATCATTGTCCATTTCCTCAGAATCTTCATTTACATATTCGTTTTCATTAGAGTTTTCATTATTCTCTACTTCCACAGATGTATTATTTGCATCATTAACTTTATCTGTACTGTAATTGATATTATTAAAATCCTGAGCCAACGCATCTTGTTCCTCTTTTTCTGCTCTGACTTGTTCAGCGGACTGTTCTACAGCTCGTTGATTTTCTTGTTGTTCGACATTTTTTATTTCACTCATTTTTCCATACCATTTACATAAAGCATTTTATAGAATTTTTTCCATCTCTTATCCTCAGCAGAAAGCTGGAAACCATGTAAAAGAGTTTTTATAATAACATCTACAATGCCACCATGATTATCTACCGGAAGGACTTTTAAAATGTTTTGTGTTAACTTGTTTTTAAGCATTTTTGCTGTTTTATAATCTTTATCAGTGATATTATCAAAGTCTATATTGTTAAAAGATGCCTCACACAAACTTATGACACCTTTACAATCAGATAATTCCAATAAACGTTTATGGAAATATTTATTATTGCTTCTTGGTTCCACACTATCCATAATTGAAAAAGCAATATCAATAATTTCTTTTTTCTTATAGTCTTGAATATCAACGCCATCAACAGCGTCTTTCAATTCGTCTTTATCCCACTTTTGAATTCCGTGGTATTGCTTCATCAAAACACAAACAACTACAGCTTTAAGGTTATTGGATGTCTGTTGATTAACAGGTCTTTCTTGTTCCATATATTCAGAACTTGCTGGTTTTACTTTTACAAGTATTGTTTCTACCCAGTTGTTCTGTATTACCGCAGCAACACCTGTAGGCAGTTTTGCAAGTTCTTTTACCTGTTCTTCATTAAGAGCCATTGCATTGCCAACAGCCTCGCAGTCTTCTTTTTCGGGCAAACGCATTATTATCTTTGTATTTGTATTTTTTATTGCAGAAATATCAACAGCAGTTGGGGACTGGTCTATAATGATAAAGCCTTCACCATATGTACGCATTTCAGCAATAGAGTTGGAAATCATTTCAACAGACTTTCCTAAAAGATTAGCATTTTCCTGACCTTGAGAAGTATCTGTTCTCTTTAACAGGTTATGTGCTTCTTCAAGAACTGTAATATGCCTTAATTTAGCGTTACTGCCTGTCGCTTGTGCTGTACGATATTCTGTTAGTTTCATAACTAAAAGACCCATAATAAGGGCTTTTGTCTCTGTGGAGCCTACTCTGCTAAGGTCAATAATTGTGTTTTCATCAAACAATCTGCTATCTGTTAAAGCATATCCTGAACAGAATATCTGACCTGTTATACCATTTGTAAGTGATGCAACACGGGTTACTAATGCACCGGTATAATCTCCTTGTGTATCTGCTGAATAGGCAGATGATTTAATAACCTCTGGAAGAACACGAAGCAAATCACCAAAAGTAGGGAATTCAACATGACCCTCACCCAGATAAAGAGAGTTCAGCAAATCCCAACCTTTTTCTACATATATTCTTTCAGCTGCGGATTTTAAAATCGCAGGCATGGCAGCATACATTGGCCAACAGGCGTTAAAGATTTCTATAAGGCGGTCCAGATGTTCCAAAATATGAATATTTTCGCAATCAAACCAAAATGGGTTAATGCGAAGTAACTGTCCATATTTTGGATTAGTAGTAAATATATTTATTCCCGGTATCTTTCTAAATTCATCCTTATATTCACCTTTCGCTGGCTCTATAACAAGGAAAGGGATACCTTTTTTATAAAATTCATTTAAAAGGACATAAGAAGTGTTTGATTTGCCGCTACCGGTGGAACCGGCTATAAAACAATGAGAAGTAAAACTGTTAACATCAAGTGAAACCGATGTCTTTTCAGTTTTACCCATATGCTGAATTTCACCCAAAATCAAATTCCCTTCAAGTGAATCACCGTTTACTGAATAAACATTGCGTCCAAACTCAGCAATATTATTTACTGTTACACCAGTAATAGATTTATGAGGAAGTCCCATAAACAACGGTAAATCCTTACTGCTCATATAACAACCAGGAGTTACGATTTGTTTTCTATATCCGTATTTGGCTCCATCATCAATAATGAACTGTGGATGATAACCATATTTAAGATAGTCAAGAAGTTTTTCTTTATTGGGGTTACTTCTGTTCCACAGATTGATGTATGAATTTTCAACATAAGTAGATTCACCGGAGACAAGTGACTTATAAACATTTGCTGCCATTATTGATGTTTCTGATTGAGGGGAAAGAAAATACACAGCACTTTCCCACAAACCATAAGATTCAGATTCTTTTATTCTTTTAAGCTGGTCATCAATTGTTGTGAGCAGGTTTTCTATAGATTTATTTATATATTCAACGGTAACAGTTTTATTGTCGCCATCTGTCACCGCAGTGGAATAACTTTTTCCCGTACCCTTTGTGTTTGATTCTCCTTCAGTTAAGGTTTCTGAAAAAGAGGTGCTCCATGATTTTGAATAGGAAGAACTATAACTATCACCGCTCATTCCCGAAAAACTCTGTGAGCTTGTTCCGCTTGAGCTACCGAAACTCTCAGATTCACTTTTTCCGGTAGTTTTCGAAATACTGTTATTGATTGTCTTAGAAAAGTTTTCGTTAATACCTTCTGTTACCGCTTTACTATAATTTTTACCATACGCAAGTGTTGTTTTTGCGTACGGTGATAAGGAAGTAGCAATTTCTTCAAGCCCATTCTTTCTTATTTCTAAGTCGTTTTTACTGATTGGAGAAGATATAAATAAAGCTGTATACTCCTTATTTTGCATAGCATCTATGAAATTTTCGATGCCCTGCACAAAATTCTCTTTATCTTCATCCCTCAGGGATGGGATTGTAGACACACTGGTTACATTCTGGAAAGAACCATTTTTGTTATGTATATAATCATTAATTAATCTTTCTATATTTGAATTACCAAATATATTTTCAACAACACTACCCGGAAAGTTGCCAGTAATAGTATTTTCTAATATTTTTTTACTTGTGCTTTCATTTTCATCAGTTCTTACACCTATTAAAAAATCAACACCTGATTCGTCACCATGCACAATCAATAATGATGTAGTATTTAAATCATGTAACGCACTGTATACACTTATAAGTTTATCGTTTACATTTTCCTTTTTATCATATACAAATCTTTTCAAACGTAAGAAACGAAGATTATGAAATGAACGTCTTGACTCGCTTATAGGGTTAATTTTTCTATTATGAAGATTAATTAAATAATTCTTTTTTATATATTTATCTACAAGTGTTATTCCTTCTTCAAGTTTGCTTGATGGACGCACTTTATTATCCAATGCGTAAAGAGATTTATCCATACCATTACTCCTTTTATTTTACTCTTGACTATAATTTACATTATTGTATTAGGGACAAATAGCGACATTGTATGTACATTATAAAACACAAAAAAATACTTGTAAAGTGTCGTATAATACTTATGGTAGAACAAAACACATGTTATTCCCATTAAAAAGGGGCTGTAAAAAAACAGTCAGCAAAAGAAAAGGACTACAAACTTACCGAAAGGTAGGAATGTAGTCCTTTTAGTGATATAATTAGTTAAAATGAAAAAAAAGATCA
>CAZMHL010000088.1:0-7868 GCA_964566065.1 uncultured Eubacteriales bacterium | reverse complement strand
CAGTCAAGATTGCTTTTTTTGTTGCTATTTTATAATTTGACAGAAAAAAATAATGATGTTAAAACCTTAATATATTCTCTTGTTCAATGTAGTAACTTTTAGACCACTTTCACCCATAAAAAATATATATTGTCTTATGGTTGGAGTTTTTACATTTTCAGTTGTTGGTTCATCTATTCCTATGTTTTTTAGAAACTCACAAAATCTGTTAAAATCTCTTCTGTAAGTATCTTCTGTTGCTTTTGAACAGTTTTTTCAGTTAGCATATACCTTAAAAACTCTTCATATAATGGGACTAATTTCATACACTATTCCTCCTTGACACAAGCAAGAATAGTTGATATACTATATAAGTCAGTAAGCCCACTTTTTTGAATATATAAGTGAAAGAACCACTTTGAAAAATGCTTACAAATGCCCATTTTATCAAGTTTTTATATAGCAAATACACCTGATAAAATCTTCAAATCTGGTCCCCGGCTTACAGACTTACTCAAATTTTTATATTTCATTATTTGGAAAATCTGTAAAATTTTGCGATTAAACAAGAAAAATCGCAAAGTGTATACATAGTTTGATATGACACTCGAAAAAGCTCTATATTTCGTATTTAACAAATTCACCAATGTGATATATTATTAACACGAGGTGAATTTTATGTTATATAAAAGTCAATAATATATCCGGTGTCTTGGTAATTTTACATACAAGACTTTAAAAGATTCAAAGTTTGGTGTGAAAATAACAGATCATAAAATTGTTCAGAAACAATCAATAATGCTTTTGAAACATATGATGAGGCCTTGAGTTTTATAAAAATGCTTGAAGAAAATGAAGCGACAGGTCTTACCATAAAAGATATTTATATTGATTACCAATATAAAAAATACAAAAAAATTATAGATAATATACGGTGAAAGATGAACAAAAAAGTTTTAACTATTCTTGAATATGACAAAATTATAAGTATGCTTTCTGAATGTGTAGGCGGTGAGTACACCAAAAACGCTATAGAAAAACTTGTTCCTTCTTCTGATTTTGATGAAGTAAATTTTATGCTCAACGAAACAGATGAAGCGGTTATTTCTCTGCTGAAATATTCAGAGCCGCCATCAGCAGGTATATCTGAAGAACCTGCAGCACTGGAAAGAGCTAAAAGCGGAGGTGTACTCTCGATACCGCAGCTCCTCAGTATTTCAAGATTGTTAAGAATAATCAAGCAATACATTAATTACGGAAAGAATTTTGAAGAATTTAAAATTCTAAATAATTATACTGATAATCTGATTTATTATCCTGAAGTTGAAAAGAAAATAGAGAATGCAATTTTAAATGAGGAAGAATTAAAAGATAGTGCTTCTCAGCAACTGTTTGCTATAAGAAGAAATATTAAATCAACTAACGATAAGATCAGAACGCTTCTCAACGAATATATCACATCACCTAAATATACGAAATATCTTCAGGAACTCTTAATTACTACAAGGAACGGCAGATATGTAATACCGGTAAAAGCTGAGTGTAAAAGTGAAATTAATGGTATAGTTCATGACACGTCATCATCGGGAGCAACGTTGTTTGTTGAACCTGTAAGTGTTGTTGAAAGTAATAACAGAATCCGCCAGCTTGAGTCTGAAGAAAAAGACGAGATTGAAAAAATTTTGAGTGAACTTTCTCAGTATGTTGCAGAAATTGAAGAAAGTATGAAAGAAAACATCAATCAACTGTTAAAGTTAGAGCTTGCTTTTGCAAAAGCAAGGTTTTCTCTTAAAATAGGTGCGGAAAAGCCTGATATTAATAATAAGCATATAATTAACCTAAAAAAAGCAAGACATCCTTTATTAGATAAAAATAAAGCGGTACCTATTGATATACAAATCGGTAATGAATTTGATACTCTGGTTATTACAGGACCTAATACGGGAGGAAAAACTGTTTCTTTAAAAACAGTCGGATTATTGCAACTGATGGTGCAAAGCGGAATATTTATTCCGGCTTCGTCTCAGTCTGAAGTATCTGTTTTTGAAAAAATTTATGCAGATATCGGTGATGAGCAAAGTATTGAACAAAGCCTCAGCACTTTTTCTTCTCATATGACGAATATCGTTAAAATAATCAACCGAGTAGACGAAAATACCTTGATACTTTTTGATGAATTAGGTGCCGGTACAGATCCAACTGAAGGTGCTGCACTTGCAATTTCAATTCTTGAAAAAACGAGAAAATCTGGTGCGAAAACGATTGCAACAACGCATTACAGTGAATTGAAAATGTATGCACTTACTTCCGACAGGATCGAAAATGCGTCCTGTGAATTTGATGTTAAATCCTTAAAACCTACTTACAGATTGATGATAGGTGTTCCGGGAAAATCAAATGCATTTGCAATTTCCAAACGACTTGGATTACCCGTCGAAATAATAGATGAAGCGCAAAAATATCTGTCAAATGAGAATATTAAGTTTGAAGATTTACTTTCTGAACTTGAATCACAAAGAGTTCTTGCTGAAAAAGAGCATGCGGATGCTGTTTCGATGAAAACAGAAGCCGAAGAGTATAAATCTAAACTGGAAACTGATATTGATAAGATTGACAGACAGAAAACTAATATATTGAATTCAGCATATGAACAGGCAAAAGATATAATAGAACAGGCGCAAAAAGCAGCAGAAGAAAAAATCAATGAAATTATCAATTCCAGAAAAGTTTTAGGTGAAGAAAAAACTCTTGAAGAACTTCAAAAATTAAAAAGAGAATTAAAAAACAAGTCAAAAAAGATTTCTTCAAAGATAAAATTAAGAGAAAATAAAATCGAAGGTGAACCGGTAAAAGAGCTCATACCCGGAACAGAAGTATATGTTTCTGATACAGATACCAACGGAACTGTTCTTACAAAACCTGATAAAAAAGGTAATGTTCTTGTCCAGACGGGTATTATAAAAATTGCTGTTCACATAAATTCCTTGAGAAAGATACGTGACGATAATGGCAAAAGGGCTGTTGTTGATTACAACACACATAGCAGTAATATAGCTAAAACTCTTAATCTCGCATCTCAGATAGATTTAAGAGGATTGTATGCAGATGAAGCTTTAGTTAAAACAGAAAAATTTATTGATGATGCTGTAATGTCTTCTCTTAAAACTATAACAATTGTTCACGGTAAAGGCACCGGTGCTTTGAAGAATGCCATTCATCAGCTTTTGAGAACATATCCTTATGTAAAATCATTTAGATTGGGAAATTATGGAGAAGGCGATTCAGGTGTAACTGTAGTAGAATTAAACTAATTTGATAATTTTTAACAAAACACTTGATTTTTTTTAAACTTTGTGATATACTGTTGAAGTTATCAAGGGTGGTCCGCTTAAAGAAATGCCAAACTTTAATGAACATCTGCTAAGAGAGGAGGAAATTAAATGAATAATATTCTTAATTCAATTACTCAGAGTCAGATTAGAACTGATTTGCCAAAGTTGGTAATAGGTGATACTGTTAAAGTTCACGTAAAAGTTAAAGAAGGAACAAGAGAAAGAATTCAGGTTTTCGAAGGTACAATTATTTCAAAGAAACATGGCGGTATCTCCGAAACTGTTACCGTTAGACGTATTTCATACGGCGTAGGTGTAGAAAGAGTTTTTCCTGTTAATTCTCCTAACATCAGTAAAATCGAAGTTGTAAGAAAAGGTAAAGTTAGACGTGCTAAACTTTATTATCTCAGAGATAGAGTTGGTAAAGCAGCTAAGGTTAAAGAAAGAATCTAATTTACTGAAAAGTTGCCGGGCATCGTCAGATGTTCGGCATTATGTTTTGGAGGCAAAATATGAACAAAGATAACGAGAACATTGTAAATGCAGAAGAAATTGCTGAAACAGTTGTTAAAAAAAGTCTTCAGAGAGAAATCCTTGAGTGGCTTCTCTCAATTCTTATTGCCGTAATTCTTGCTTTTGTTATAAGACAATTTATTTTTACTGTTGTCAGAGTGGAAGGAGCATCTATGCAACCGACACTTATGAATAATGACAGACTTATTGTATGGAGACTTGGTTACAAACCGGATAATGGTGATATAATTGTATTACACCAGAAACAAAATCTCCCTTATATTAAGAGAATTATTGCAACTGAGGGACAGACGGTAGACATTGATTTTAATACACATAAAGTTTATGTTGACGGCAATGAACTGTCAGAAGACTATATCCTTGAGCCAACAGTTGAAAGAGGAGATGTTCAATTTCCCGCTACTGTTCCTGAAGATTGTGTATTTGTGCTTGGTGATAACAGAAATAACAGCAGAGACAGTCGTTTCGGAAGCGTTGGTATGGTAACTCACGACGAAATAATCGGCAAAGCTGTTTTTAGATTTTTTCCGTTTAATTCTATTTCTACTTTGCATAACTAAAACATTTAACCCCATAGCTAAGTTATGGGGTTTTTAAATAGGAGGTTGTTATATGAATATTCAATGGTTTCCGGGACATATGGCAAAAACCAGAAAGCAGATAACTGAAGATTTAAAGCTTGTAGACATAATATATGAACTTGTTGATGCAAGAATACCATTGTCAAGCAGAAATCCGGAAATAGATAGAATTGCATCTGATAAACCTAAAATTATTGTTATGAATAAATCGGATATGTCTGACGCTGTTGAGAATGAGAAATGGATAAAATATTTTAAAGAACAAAATCTTAATGTTGTTTGTGTTTCATGTTCTGACGGAAGTGGAGTTAATTCACTGTTAAAACTTACTGATGAGTTATTGAAAGAGAAATATGCATATAACGCTTCAAGAAATATTGTAAAAGATAAAGCTAAAATAATGATTGTCGGTATACCAAATGTCGGGAAGTCAACGTTAATCAACAAATTATGTAAAAGGGCGGGTGCAAAGACTGCAGACAGACCCGGAGTTACCAGACAAAAGCAATGGGTTTCTACTACTAACGGAATGCTTTTGCTTGATACTCCGGGAATATTGTGGCCAAAGTTTGACAATCCTGATACTGGTATTAAACTTGCTTTTACAGGTGCTATCAAGGATGATATAATTGACATTGAAGAGTTGTCAATACATCTTATTGAATTTTTTAAAAAACACTATTCCGATATTTTTATGTCCAGATATAAGTTAATATCTTTGGAAAAGCAATCGTTTGAAATACTTGATGATATTGGCAGAAATCGAGGCTGCATCATTAAAGGCGGAGAGATAGACTACAACAGGACTGCAAACATTCTGTTTGATGATCTTCGTTCTTTGTCTATAGGACGAATATCTTTTGAGTTTTCGGAGGAAAATAATGTTTGAAATTGAAAATGAACTGTTTAATAGCGGTTATAATTATATAGCAGGTATTGATGAAGCGGGAAGAGGACCGTTAGCCGGTCCTGTTTTTGCTGCTGCTGTTGTTCTTGAAAAAGGTTGTTATATTGAAGGTGTAAACGATTCGAAAAAACTTTCCGAGAAAAAACGAAACTATTTATTTGATAAAATATGCAGCGAAGCGGTAGCGTACAGTATTGCTATGATTGATGAAAAGGTAATAGACGATGTGAATATAAGAAATGCAACTTTTATGGCAATGAATAATGCTGTTAATTCACTGAAAAAAGCTCCTGAGTTCGTCCTGATTGACGGTAATGCTATTTCAGGAATGAAATTCCCTCATGAGTGTATTGTTAAAGGAGATGCAAAATGTAACTGTATCGGTGCAGCGTCTATTCTGGCCAAGGTTTCCAGAGATCGTTTTATGCTTAAATGTGCAGAGGAATATCCTCAATATGCATTTGAAAGACACAAAGGTTACCCTACAAAGCTTCACTATGAAAAAATAGCGGAATATGGTATATCGCCAATACACAGGAGAACATTTTTAAAAGATGCATTTAGGTATAAAAAATAAAAAAGATATCGGAGATATAGGCGAAGAATATGCTGTTAAATATCTCAAGAAAAATAAATATAAAATATTGACACGCAATTTCAGTTCCAAAGCAGGTGAGATAGACATAATCTGCCGGAAAAAAGATACATTGATATTTGTGGAAGTAAAAGCCCGAAGCACAAATAACTACGGTACTCCGGCAGAAGCGGTTAATTATTTTAAGCAGAAGAAAATAATAAATTGTGCTAAATATTATATTATGAAGCATAAAATCAATGATATGTTCATAAGCTTCGATGTTATAGAAGTGTTTATGGACTTGAACCACAAGGCTATAAAAATCAATCATATAAAAAACGCTTTTGGAGGTTGATATGAAAGTTTTCGATCTGCATTGCGATACGGCATTCAGAATGCTTGATGAAAATAAAACTATTTACAACAGAGAACTTCAGGTTTCTGTAGACAAATGTCTGGCTTTTGATAAATTTGTTCAGGTTTATGCAATCTGGGTTGATTCCAAAAGAACGTCTGATTGTAAAAAATATGCCGAGAATATGATAAATAATTTTAAAAAAGAGATTTCTGATAATAAGTTTATTTCTGAATACAATACAAATGAAAATAACAAACTATCCTACATATTATCAATCGAAGGCGGAGAAGCGTTTGGTGACGATCCGGATAATGTAACTCATTTTAATAATATGGGTGTGAAAATAATTACACCGGTATGGAATAATAAAAACAATATCGGCACGCCTTCAATTATCGATGATACTTCCGGTATCACACCTTTTGGTATTAAAGTAACCCGAAAAGCCAATGAAAAGAAGATGGTTGTTGATTTGTCACATATAAATATTAAAGGATTTTTTGATTTAGTAGAAATCGCGGACAGACCGATTGTTTCTCATTCAAATTCATATAAAGTATGTAATAATAAACGAAATATTACAGATGAACAGTTTTATACAATAAAGCACAAAAATGGACTTGTTGGTATCAACTATTATCCTTATTTTCTCAACAACAGCGATAAAGCAGATGTAAATGATATTATCAGACATATCTATCATTTCCTTTCCCTTGGAGGAGAAAATGTTATTTGCATTGGAAGTGACTTTGATGGAATTGATTGTTTTCCAACTGATTTTCAAGATGTGAACGGACATCTTATTTTGGCAGAAGAAATGCTGAAAATAAATTTTTCTGAAAAAATTATTGCAAATTTATTCTATAATAACTGTAAAAAATACTTCAAAAATCACAAAATATGAATTTTTCAAAAATTAAACTTGCAATTTTTCTAAAATATGTTAAAATATACTATGTTTGGAGGCATTAAAATGGATTATTCAAAAAAGAACATGTCAATTGCACAGTCACCGACGTTGGCGATTGATTCAAAATTTAAAGAAATGAAAGCAAACGGAGTGGATGTGGTTGGTTTTGGTACCGGTGAACCTGATTTTGAAACTCCACAGTATATAAAAGATGCTGCAATTAAAGCGATTAATGAAGGATTCACCAGGTATACACCCGCTTCCGGCACTGTCGCTTTGAGAAAAGCTGTAGCTGAAAAGTTTAAAAAAGATAATAATATTGATTACAAACCAAATCAGGTGGTTATAAGTAATGGTGCTAAACATTCTCTTGTAAATGCTCTTAATGCTATATTAAATCCCGGAGATGAGGTTATTGTACCGGCTCCATTCTGGGTAAGTTATCCTGAAATGGTTAAAATGGCTGACGGTGTACCTGTTACTATCGATACTACTGAAGAGGCTGATTTTAAATTTACAATTGATCAGTTGAAAAATGCACTTACTGATAAAACAAAAGCTCTTATTTTAAACAGCCCTTCTAATCCTACCGGTTCTGTATATACCAGAAAAGAAATAGAAGCAATTGCTGACTTTTGCGTTGAAAACAACATTATTGTTATTTCTGATGAAATTTATGAAAAGCTTCTG
>CAZMHL010000087.1:0-8000 GCA_964566065.1 uncultured Eubacteriales bacterium | reverse complement strand
CCTGTTTCAGCAATAATTTTCTTTTTGCCCATATATTTTGCAAGAAGTCCTTCACCCATACAGTGATTTAACTTGTGAGCGCCTGTGTGATTAAGGTCTTCTCTTTTAAGATAAATCTGGCAATTGCCGAAAATTTTCGAAAGTCTTTCACAATGGTAAACAGGAGTAGGTCTGCCCTGAAATTCTTTTCTTATTCTGCGAAGCTCGTTTATAAACTGAGCAGAATGGCAGATTGCCTCATAAGCATCATCAGCCTCTTTAAAAGCTTCAATCAGCTCGGGAGCCTGGAAAGAACCGCCGTATTCACCAAAGTATCCGTCCGCTGTGGGGTTTTCTTTAAGGTAGTTATCAAAATCTCTGTATTTATTCATAATAAAAAATCTCCTTTTTTTAAAATATATTAAAATCAATTTGTGCAGTATATCACCTGCTGAAAATCATATATGGGCTAAGCCCAGATGTGACCTCCGTCCTGATTTTTAATATATTTTTTCAAAAAAGTCATTTTTTCACTCCTCATTAAAATTGTTAAATATCATTTTACCACAAAATTCATCTGTTGTCCACTTTTTTATTCAACATCTTCAAAAACAAGTCCGTCTCTCTTGTCTTCATTTTCTGTGATAATATTCACATTTGAAAGCTTGAGATTCTTAACGTGTCTGAAGAAAATTCCGCTTGCGGGAAGAATTTTACCGAATGCATCGCTGTTCGGATACATTTTTTCGTTTTCGGGAAGAACGATATTTCTGTCTTCTTCACATCCGCCGCCGGGAACAGAAAGTGTTATATTGGAAAGGGTTATATTTTCAATTTTTCTGTCTTTATGACCTGTTATACTTGAAGAAATAACCTCTGTTACGCACATTCTTTCACCCTCCCACAAAGCTGTAAGCTGAGGTGCAAGCCAGGGCTCGTCGTAAGGCCCGATTGCAGTCACATTGCTGATAACCACATTTTTAAGGGTACCCAGCTGTGTATCCTCGGGACCTCTTCTTCTGTCTGACAAAATTACATACAAAGGTGTTCCTACGTTTTTCATTGCAATATTGTCAACCACAACGCCGTCAAGGTCGCCGCCGTCTGTAATTTCAAGAGCAACACCTGACATATATGTATTATAAACTGTGCAATTTGAAATTGTGATATTCTTATAACCGCCGTTTGACTCGGTGCCGAGCTTTATTGCATTACATCTTGAAGAAACTGTACAGTTTGTAACCGTAACATTTTCGCAAAGTCTTTTTTCATTAAGACAGTAAGAGCTTTTTATAACAATTCCGTCATCACCGGATCTTACAAAGCAGTCGGAAATTGCAACGTCTTTGCAACAGTCGGGACTTATTGCGTCAATGTTTGTATCAATGGTAAGGCGTGTTACCTTAACTCTTTCACAACCCGCAAAATAAACCGCTACATCTGTGCATTTAAGAAGAGTAAGGTCGGACACAACCACATCATTGCATCTTTTGAATGAAAAGATTTTTGCCGCCCTTTTGTTGCTCCAGTCCTTTGCACCGGGAGTGGGAACCTTTTCCCATACGCTCTGCATATCAATTGTACCAAAGCCTGTAAAGGATATATTACTGCACTCATTTGCAAAAAACATACTGTGCTCAAAATATGAATGTGTAGGGTCCTGATAAAGCGTATATTCAATTTTTTCTCTCGGGTTGAAATCGTCAACATTTTTGCTTCCGAAAAAGAAAGAGCCTGCTTCAAATTCAAAATGAAGATTACTGCAAAGAATTAAAGATGCAATCACATATTTACCCGTCGGAACAAAAACCGTTCCGCCGCCTGCCTCTTTACATTTGTCTATAGCTTTCTGCACCGCTTTTGTAGAGCTTGTAACCCCGTCGGGAACTGCTCCGAAATCAATGATATTATACATAAATTTTATTATCCTTTCCGTTTTAATCATATCACATTAATTATAAGTGTTACTGCATTTATTGTCAACAAAAAAAGCTCCGTCGGGAGCTTTTCTGATATTATAAAGTTTTAAATGTTTAAATCCGTTTTCTTTCAACAAATTCGTGTTCCATATCAGTATAAATATGCCGTTGTCCTGCTTCTGTTTCAGTAAAGGCACTTCTTGCAATACTGCAACACCAATGATTGATTTGGTGAATATTAAACCCCGGCGAAAGTTTCGCCGGGGTTTTTACTTTATCTGTAAGCTCTTAACTATTCAACTATTCCCGCCATAAGTTTAACTGCACGTTTCCACGCTCTGTTTTCCTGTTCGGTGAGTTGTTCTGCGGCATAGCGGTAATCGTGCTTTCTTATTATTTCGTCAATGCACTTTTGCGCTGCCCTTAAGTTTTCTTCCTGAACTCTGTCAAGCTTTGCAATTAAATCCTTATCTTTTCTCGTAAGCTTTTTCATTTTTAAAAGATGCGGTCTGCAGATGCAGGTACCATTATCAGAAAAGGATTTCACGAACTCGTCCGATTCTCTGAAAAAGTCAAGAAATGCTTTGAGGGCAATTCTCTCCTGTTCGTCCTCAAGGTCGCAGATAAGACAGCCTTTTTTCTTTTTCGCATTTGGCTTTGCAAGATATTCATCAATCAAGGTTGTGTAAATAACCGAGTGTCCCAACGGGTCGCCGGCGTCCATCATTGCCTTTGCGTGAAGCTTGCAGAAACCGCCCGTTTCCCTTATTCTTTTTCTCATTGGTCTGTCATTTACACATTCATAGAGAAATGTTTCTATAAAACTGACTCTCCACTGTTTGAGCATTACGCAGACAGGACAGTCATCTTCCTCTTCAAATAATTTAAGAAAGTCATAGTATTTCTGTGTTTTGTAAAGCATGGTTTACTCCGTAATTATCGCTATTGAGATAGCTACATTGTTAAGCTTTTCCGGAGATACAATTGAAATTACGGTAGCGCCTGCAGGAATGTTTGCAAACTCTACGGCCTGACCTGTTTTAGAGTCGATTATAACCGTTGTATCATTTACAAAAATTGTGCTTTCGTTTCCGTCTGTATCCTTAACTGTTATATTCTTGTATGTAGCATTAACATTTGAAACTGTTCCCGTTAAGGTGAATTTTTCCGTAACAGTTGCTTCTGTTACATTTATTTTTGTAACCGTTCTTCCCACAATTGTAACCTCAACCTTGTAGCCGAGTCTCAGATCATAGGTCGTAACATTTTTATCCTTAATTGTAATTGCAAGGTCTTTACCGCTTAAATCGTAAGCCTTATCGCCTGTTTCGGTTGAAATTGTAATTGCCGGCTCTGTTGCTGAAATAACAATTTTCTTGATTGTTCCCGTAACCTGAACGCTCTCGCTCTTTGCAGTTAAAAATCTGATTTTGTTATAGTAAATACCTACAACAACCTTATCACCTTTGTAAAGGTTATTGATTGTTGTTTCCGCATCGTCTCTCCATACCTTAAGACCTGCATCGTATTCATATTTTTCCTTTGTTCCGTCCTCAAGAGAAATTTCAAGCATTGAAGGAGAACCGTAAATAAAGCCTTCGATTACACCCTCTCTCCAGATTTCACTTCTCTTACCGGTTATGGAAATCACAACGTTGTCTTTAAGCTCGTAAGCTATGTGACAATTTGCCTCAAAGGATGCAAGGTCGCTTTCCCAGGTCTGCCAGATTACTTTGCAGTCCTTTGCAACGTTATAAAGCGTTGTTGTTTCAGAAGCCTCTGTTGCCTTAACTTCAATCTGCGAAACTTCTTCTCCCGGGATATATTTAACAAAAATACCTTCTATCGCAAGATTTGGTTTAACTGATACAAGCTCAATCTTTTTAACTTCTTCACCGCTCAAAGTGACATTGATTCTGTCGCCTGTTTTTATAACGGAGGTATCGAGCACATCAACTGCGTCTCTTTTAACAATGTAATCTGTTAAAATTTCCATTGTTATGTCCCTGCCGTCATCGGTTGAATAAGTTATTTCTTTTAATTTGTCATCATAACCTGTAACGGTTCCCTGTACATAAGAAAGGTCAAGCTGTTCAATGGCAGTACAGATCATTTTTGCCATCTGTCCTCTTGTAACCTCTGTATTGGGGCTGAACTTATTGTCGCCTACACCCTGCATAATGCCGATGTCACCGCACAATTCAACATATGCCTGAGCATTTGCGGGAATTTCTTCTGTATCTGCATAGTCTAAAATAGGCATTGTATTTTCAAGAGCCGTATCCTCCTGACCGAGGAGCTTTACAAGAACAATTGCAGCCTCGTATCTCTTAAGAGGAGTTCTTCCCAGATCATTCTCCAAAAACCTTGTAAGCTCTTCTTTTGTGTAAACATCATTATATAAAAGATGAGCAAAACCCTTTTCGTAGCCTGCATAGCCAAGACCTTCCACATCCTTGCTGAAAGCCTTGTATGCAACATCAGAAAACTCCGCAACAGTCTTGTCAGCTGAGCCCAGAGCCCTTGAAATAAGCACCAGAGCATCTGCTCTTGTAACTGATGCATCCGGTCTGAAGGTTCCGTCCTCAAAACCGTTGATAAGTCCCGTGTCCGTCATCTGCTGAACGTAAGGCTCTGCCCAATGTCCTTCCACATCTGAAAATGTTTTTGCCGCTGCCGCAGTTGAAACAAGTAAAAGTGCAACGAGCAATACAGAGAAAATTTTGTTTTTCATGAAACTACACCCCCATAAGTATACTTTCTCAAATATTATCATACCATATATTGTTGTATTTAGCAAGTGTATATTTTCTTTTTTTACGGGAATAATTACTGTAAAGAAAGGAGAATATTATGGCAAAAATCAATATCAAAAGACGTTATGTGTACATAGCGCTTGTTTTAGCAATATGTACCTCAATGACAACCCTTTTTTCAATGGCAACAGATAACAAGGAACTGCCGAAAACAACTCAGGTTACAAAAAAGGAACCTGTTGTGGAAACCGAAAAGAAAGCTCTTGTAGAAGAGGCGGAAAAAGAAACTGTGCCGCCTGCAAAAGCAACACAGCCCGAAAAATTTGAACCTCAGATGCCTCATAAAGGAGAAATCATTAAAGACTATCACATTGATACTCTCGTTTATTCAAACACTTTAAAGGACTACAGAACTCACCCGGGAATTGACATTAAAGGACAGATTCTTGACAAGGTTTATTCCATAGAAAAAGGCGTTGTTGAGAATGCGTACCCGAATGCGCTTATGGGAAACACAATAATAATTGACCACCTGAACGGAATTAAAAGCATTTATTCAAACCTTTCCACCCTTGAAATGGTTGCAACCGGTCAGGAAATCAAAAAGGGTGCGGTTATTTCGGGAATAGGCGACACAGCGCTTCTTGAAACAGGCGATGAGGCACATCTGCACTTTGAAATAACCAAAAACGGAGAAACAATAAATCCCCTTTCTGTGATAAAGCCCGAATAAAGCTTACGTTCCTCATATTGACAAATGAGTAATTTTATGCTAACATACTTTCAGCACATACTGTGCCGGAGGTGTGAAAATGGCATCAAAAAGTAACGGTTTGATAAAGGATGCTATTTCCGATGAAATAGTTAACATTGCCGAAAAATTTGTTACCGAGGGCGGTACGAAAAACGTAAGCGTAAGAAAAATTCTTATGGAAATGAACGTTACCAATCGTGTTTTTTACAACCGTTTTCACAACCTGGAAGAGGTTTTTGAACTGATTTATGCAAAGTCCGTTCTTAAAATGCGCGACAGTTTTTCATCAGACATTAACCCCGAAAAAGATTTTTTAGGTTATATTACCGATGTAGCCATAAAAGTTCTTATTCAGACGTATGATGTTAAGAAGCAGTTCAGCCAGTATATGTTTGAATTTGACTCATCCTCTGACTCCAACCGCAATTGGTGGACACAGAGAATTAAAAAAATTATTGAGCTTGGAAAAGCAACAAACCAGATAAAAGATATAGACTCGGATATGTTAAGCTATGCCGTCTGGTGCTTTTTCAGAGGCTTTAATGCCGATGCCGTAAAAAGAAAGCTTTCCAAAGAAGAAGCTGTTGAAAAATTCAGATTCGGCTTGAGCTGTCTTTTTGACGGAGTTAAAAACATTTGATTTTAAACAGAGATTTTCTCTGTTTGAAAAATTTCGAGCACACACTGTGCCGAGCAACAAAAAGGGAGGCTTTGGTTTCCCTTTAAAAAATATGAGCACATACTGTGCTGAAAAAGGAGGGTAGAAAATGTCAGTTAATATTTTGGGTACAGGCTTCTATGTACCTGAAAATGTTGTAACAAATGACGATCTTGCAAAAATTGTTGACACATCAGATGAATGGATAATGCAGAGGGTGGGTGTCAGAACAAGGCACGTTTCAGTTAACGAAACTGCGGCAGATTTTGCGGTTAAGGCGGCAAAAAATGCCATTGACAATGCAGGTATTTCAAAGGACGACATTGACCTTATTATTGCCGCATCGATTTCTTCTGAAACTCTTTGTCCTACAGTTGCAGGAACTGTGCAGAAAGAGCTTGAGGCGAGTTGTCCCGCTTTTGACATAAATTCAGCCTGCAGCGGTTTTATGTTCGCTCTGGAAACAGCTGTTTCCTACATTGAGAGAGGAAACATCAAAAATGTTCTTGTAATCGGTGCCGAGCGTTTAAGTAAAATTGTTGACTGGACAGACAGAGGTACCTGCGTTATTTTCGGTGACGGTGCCGGAGCCGCAGTTGTAACAAAAGGCGACGGTTATCTTGCTTCCCTGCTTTACACAAACGGCGGAAACGAGGTTATTGAAATTCCGGGATTTTCGGGAGCTTCACCTTTTTACAAGGGAGAAACCAAGCATCCTTACATATTTATGGACGGTCAGGAAACATTTAAGTTTGCCGTAAGCAAAATCGTTGATGACATAAAATATGTTACCGAAAAAGCGGGACTTACTTTAGATGACATTGACCACATTGTAACACATCAGGCAAATATAAGAATTATAGATTATGCCGCAAAGCGTCTTAAGGTTCCCAGAGAGAAATTCTTTGTGAACATTGACAGGTACGGCAACACTTCAGCGGCAAGTGTACCAATGGCACTTGCAGAGCTTAACCAATCGGGCAAGCTCAAAAAAGGCGACATTGTTGTTCTTTCCGCTTTCGGCGGAGGACTTTCAAGCGCCGCATGTATTATTAAATGGTAAAGATAAAAAATATAAATTAAAATTCTGGAGGAAAAATATCATGACTATTGAAAAAGTAAAAAATTTATTGGCAGACCATCTTGAAATGGACGCAGCAGAAATCACAGAGGCAACAACTTTTGAAGATCTCGGAGTTGATTCTCTCGACACAGTTGAAATCCTTATGGAAATGGAAGACGAATTCGGCATTCAGATTAAACCCGCAGAAGCAGGCAAATCAGTAGCTGACCTTGTTAAATACATTGATTCAAAGCTTGCTTAATAACAGAAAGGTTGTGAAACCGATGATTCATACTCCTGTTTGTGAAATGCTGGGTATTAAATACCCTGTGTTTCAGGGCGGAATGGCTCACATTTCCGATGCATCTCTTGCGGCAGCGGTATCCGGGGCAGGCGGTCTCGGAATTATTTCAGCCGCAAGCGGTAATCTGAAACTTATTGAAGAACAGATTGACAAGGCGCGCACTCTTACAGACAAGCCTTTCGGCGTAAATGTTATGCTTATGGGTGAAAATGTTGACGAAATTGCTCAGCTTCTTGCAAGAAAAAAGGTCAGCGTTGTAACAACGGGTGCGGGAAATCCCGAAAAGTACATACCAATGTGGAAAGAAGCAGGAATTAAGGGGCCAACTCTTCCTTAGTCTTCCCAAAGAAAGGGCCGCCAGAACAGGTCAGAATAATTTTTCTGACTTCTTTTTTATCCCCGGATCCCATCAGGCACTGGAAAATGGCAGAATGCTCCGAATCCACAGGGATGATCTCCACCCCATACTTCTTCGCCTCCGCCATGACCAATTCACCGGCACAAACTAAAGTCTCTTTATTTGCAAGACCAATCCGCTTGCCTGCCCGGATGGCTGCCATCGTAGGC
>CAZMHL010000086.1:0-8031 GCA_964566065.1 uncultured Eubacteriales bacterium | reverse complement strand
TATAAATACTATAAGTTTTATATAGCCTTATATATACTTATTCCGACCTTTTGGCATTCCGGACTTTTTTTAAATCACTTAATTTTACAGTTTATTTATCATTCTTACACAATTTAGTCTTGTAACAAGAGCTGCAATAACTATCATTATTATCGCACCTATCACCGATTGCGAGCCGGCGAGCATTGAAATCAGTATTCCTTCAATAATTATGCTTATTACGGCATTCTGTATCATAAGAACTTTACAATCTTTTACAATATTAACATAATTAATTGCGGGATTAAGTGAATCCGTCATTGTATACGCAAGGACGTCTTCCTCTGTATATCCGAATCTTATGGTATTAAACAGCTTTTCATACGCGCTTTCGCCTTTTGAAAACAGCATTGCTGAATGAGAAAAGCTTTTCATAACAGATTCCATTTGCATTTCATTTTCAGTATTGATAATTGTATCAACACCTGCTTTCACAGAAATATCTTTCACAAACTGACTGTCACCTTCAGACATTACACAAAGCTTTTTAAGTCCTGCGAACCTAAGACTGTCTATACAAAGCCTTATGTCTTCCCTTACGGGATAATCAAGCTTTATGTAACCGGCAAAGTTGTCATTTACAGCTACACACATTATGCTTATATCATCATCAAGTCCTACAATTATACCTCTGCTTTTTAGTTCCTGTGAAGTGGCTGTTATAATTTCTATATCCCTGTTTAATTTAACATACGCACCGCTGTCTTTAAGCTGTCTGAACTCCATAATTTCACTTGCAAAAATTTTCTCATCATTTTTCTTGAGAATTGCTCTTGCAAACGGCGTCTCTGACCGGTAAAGAGAATATGCTGCAAATTTGATAAGTTCTGCTTCGGTTATTCCGAAAACGGGGATTACTTCTACAATATTTGGTTTGTTATCCGTAAGAACCCCTGCAACATCAAAACACATTTCTTTAACATTAAGTGTATTTTCAAGTAAAGATTTGTCCTTAATAATAATTGCCTTTCTCATTGCAAGAAACATTGCCGCTTTATAGGAATTTGTTATACACGAAAGAAGAATTTCTGTTGACGATACAAGAAATGCCATAGGAATTCCGTATTTAATAAAGTTTATATCTTTCGTACGGACATAAGAGTAAATCACATAAACAAGCGATATAGCAAGAATTCCAAAAGAAATAATATCAAGAACACCTTTAGCGATACGTTCTGTCTTTATCCTTTTTTCTGAAATTGACTGCAGTCTGTCTCCTTCTTTTTTTATTATGCTGTCTTCTATTGTACTTTTAGCTTCTATGATAATATTACCGCCAAGAAGAATATATCCAGCATAAACAACATCATTTGTTTTATAAGTTTTAACCTTGCTGTCACCGGTAACATTAACAGTGCTTACTGTTCCCGAGCCTGCTTTAACAACTCCGTCCACCGGAATTATTTCCCCGGAAAAGAGTTCAACATTGTCACCTGCGGATATTTTTTTTGAATCAACGTAGATAGATTCACGGTCAAATACACAGTGATATTTTTTCTCTTTTATCTTTTTATAAATTTTAACCGAAGTCGGCTTGAAAAGAAAATTTGCACTTGAAAGCTGATTTACTATTACATAAATAAGCAAAGAGAAAATCGCTTCAAAATATCCTTTAAAGCAAAAAAGATAAATTGCAGCAAGCGAAATCACAAGATCAAGCGTAAGATACTCACCTTTTTTTATTTTTATTACTGCAAAATAAGCAGGAAAGCTCACAGCAAATATTAAAGCAAACACAAGATGTACTACTCTTCCCGCACCTGAATACATAAATGAAAACAGCAAAAATATAACAGACAGGAAAATCAAAAAACTCTGGAAAGTTGCTTTGTTGAGCTTATACTTATTCTTCTTTTTTTCAAGCTTTTTGACTTTTTTTATTTTGCTGTTGATTTTTTCCAACAAATCCATATATACCACCCAAAACAAACTTTTTTACATTATTATTCAGTATAGCATTTTTTTATTTTATAGTCAAGTGACTATATTTAACAAAAAACATTTGCAATTTCAGTTTTCATATCAGTAATAATGCCGTTGCGGACATAGTTGCTTGAAACATCTGGTCACCGAATACTGCCACAATTGAGTTTGTCAATTCTTCTTCAGCTTTTGCAGCCTTTTCGGCATCCTCTTTTTCTTTGATGTCTTTCTGAAGCTTTTCAAGCTGTGACTTGTAATCATCGGCAGAAGTTGCCTTTTTTGTTAATTCGGTAATTTCGTCTGATAAGGTTGCTTTGCCAGCTTCAAGTGTCTTGATTTTTTCAAGTTTATTGTTGTAATCTGATTTTGTAACAAATTTTGTGCTAGGGTGGTATATGTAAGCGATATCGCCCGTGCTCTCAACCTGAGTTACAGACAGTTTCAAGAAAATTTAAAGAGGAGTGTGGAATAACAATTTCAGACAAACTCACACAAATAAGAATAAGTGCCGCAAAAAAACTTCTTCTTGAAAGCGATATGTTTCTTTACGACATTGCATCTCAAACAGGATTTGAAAATGAATACTGCTTTTCAAATGCCTTTAAGAAAAGCGAGGGAATCTCCCCTTCTTTTTGCAGAAAATAAAAATCACCTTTGTATTAAAGGTGATTTTTATATGTTATTTTGTGCTCTATAAATTTATCATTAAAGTCTTTTTTATTTACAATGTAATCAACAACAGATTTTGCACAACTTACCTTATCATACGACACGGAAACTAAAGGAATTTTATATTTGTATATGCTGGGGATATCATCAAATCCAACTACAAAACATCCTTCAGCAGCCCCTGAAAACATAGCCTTTAATGCATAAAAATCTGTAGAGGCAATAATTGCTGTATGTTCATTTACCGAAAGTTTTAAATCTTCCTCACTGTTTATATTTACCCATTCCACACCGGTGCAGCTTTCAACTGCCTCTTTAAACCCTGAATATCTTTGACGTTGTGCATATATATTACAGTCTGTTTTTTCAACATTCGGGGAATAGTAAATGATTTTGTTATACTTTTTGCTTATTACATATTCAGTTAAATCTTTCATTGCGGAAAAATCATCTATTCCCAAAAAGTTAACGCCGTCAACTTTATTCCCGACTGTTACCACAGGAATTTTCCATGAACGAAGATATTCAGAAAATTCCCTGCCATAATTAATGGGACACAAAACTATTCCATCCACTCCGGCATCATACATCGCCTCTATGCATTCTTTCTCTGTTTCCTTATTTTTATCAGAAAACATCACAAGAGAATAGTAACCACTATTTCTCAGTTCTTTTTCAATATGCATTATAAGCTCTGAAAAATATTCGTTATGCAGGTCAAAAACAATAATCCCAACAAGTCCGCTTTTATTTGGTCTGTAGCCATACTCTCTTGCAACAGACAGAATCTTTTCTTTGGTTTTTGCACTTATTCCCTTTCTGTTATGAATTGCACGGTCAACCGTTCCCGGAGACACATTGCATATTTTTGCAATACGTCCCAGGGAAATTTTATTGTTTTTCATTATAAATAATCTCCATATAATTGTTAACAGTAGTTTTTTCAAATACTAAACTACCATTTTTCAATTCAAATGTCAATTCTTTATCATCTATTATAAGCTTTGTGGCATTTTTTACGAAAGGTAAATCTATCTGTGTAAGTTCAAGATTACCGCTCATTATATTCAACTTTACATCACATTCATTAACAAGCACATTTCCCCAACCTGTTCCAAGACTCCAGATTGAGCGGAAATCTTTTTTGTTTATGGGATTAAATCCGATTTTATTATGAGGCAAATCAAAGGTAAATCCGCTCATTATCGGCAAAAGTGCAAAGCTTGCCATTGCACGGACATAGTTGCTGCCGCATTCCATTTCGTTCCACGGATTTCTCTTTTTACCGTCATAGCGGTCTCTTACAGCTTTAACAACATCAATAGCTTCTTTTTCAAAACCCTCGCTCATTAAAAGCCCTGCATAAGCATATTCAAAGCCGGTCATACATTCCTCACAATAAGTTATCGGAATACGTGGCTTATAAGAACCTTCAGGATAGTCACACATTATTGTACCCGCTTCATCATTAAGAGCAAAAACTCTCCAGGTATTTGTAACATCGCGCATTGATTTTTTAAAGTTATATTTATACATACTCATAAGAGCAATTTTAACCTGTTCTTTGTCAAAAATGTCACCAAGGCCGCAAAGAACGGCGTGCCACTGACCTGTAAGCTGATCAATTGAGCTTCCGCCCTCAATCTGATATTTAATCTCTCCTGTTTCCTCATTCCAGTATTCATCAACACAATCAAAAGATTCAGGGATTGATTTATCCTTAAGGTCAACCTTCTGGACAAAATATTCTCCGTTGAAAAGATTTTCTCTAGTCCACTCTCTTCCTTTTTCGTAAAGCTCTAGATACTCTTTCGACTTATCTTTGTAACCCAGAAAATCTGCCATTTCACTTCCCGCTTTTAGTGCTGCAAGATAAAAGCCCTGAAGCCAGGAGGATGGTCCGAAAAGTTCCATATCAAGAGTATGGTGCTGTCTTCCCTCAAGAACACCGTCTTTGTTGTAATCCCATCTGTGTTTGTTATCTTCACTCCAGGCAAATTCAAGAATTTTCTGAACGGTCGGCCATACACTTTCAAGCCACTTGTTATCGCCTGAAATTTTCCATTCTCTGTACGTTTTTATTACACAGCCCATCTGACCGTCAAGACAAGAATAGTTGGTATGGGTACTCATATTATCATAGTTAAACTCGCCCGATTTTTCGCCTAAAGGAAGTTTTAATCTGAATATTGTTTCACCGCTTTTTCCGGTACAATAATCAAACTCAAGATTTCTTATTGAACGTTCAAGCTCGGGAAAAAGGAAACAAAGCGCATAAGCATAATTATACACATGCTGACAGGTCCCTTCGCATGAACCATCTTTTTCACTTACTCCCTCAAATCCGTAAAATTCGCCGTTTTCAAGGCGATAAACCGTCGGAGATTTAAGTACCGACATAATTGAAGAAACTGCATCTTTTATACTTTCATCAACGGTAGTCATAAAAAGTTCATCTTTGAACTGCTTCGTTTTTTCATAAAGGCTGTCCCAGTTATTCAAAGAATAAACACCGCTGTCAACAGAATTTTTAAACACTGTTGCATAATAATTTTTCCAGCTCTTCTTTAAAAGTTCAGGGTTGTTATCCCAATAGTTATAATTATTTGGAATATTCCATGAAAGCACAAATCTGTTTTCTGCTTTTTCTCCGGCTTTTAGTTTAACTGATTTTGCTAATGAACAGGTATCGCAGTTTCCCGCTTCGGAATAAACTCGTTTTGACAAATTATCTTCAACAGCAAATTCGCTCCAGAATGTAGAAACTGTATCTTTCCATTTTCCTCTGTACCAATAGGGTTGTACATAAGCAGGCTCTATGCAGGAAATTGACAAATCTCCATATCCTACGTCATTTTCGTCTTTTTCTGCATTTACAAGCATAATTGAGGTAACATTTCCGTTTACCACCTCAACATTTTTGCCGTCCCGGTAAGGATTTGACAAAGAAAATGCACACTCAAATTCAATATCAATGTCACATTCATTTTCATATACTATTTCAAAGAATGCAGCAGGAATACTTGAATTTTTGCTGTCAAGTGGTATAAAAGGGTTAAAAGCACGAAGAATAACTTTCCCCGGAAACCCCTCATCTGTAAAGGTTAATTCAGCAATAGGAAATTCACCTTTGAATTCACAATTCTTAAAATGAGGAAATCCGTTCATCGTTTCAGAAAAAGGACCGTAACCATACCCCACATGTCCTTTGACATTTAAATATCTGCCCATCAGTTCTTTTGTAACATCTGAATTAAGCACTTTGGTATATGTCTTATCATCTTTTTTTACTTTTACAGCAATATGAGAATATCTGTTATAGCTTCCTTTATCGGGTCTGTTAAAAATTTCCCAGTCTATAAGCTGTCCGTTGCCCGCAAGACCGATACAACCGGTACCTATTCCACCCAAAGGAAAGGAAATTTCGTTTAAATACTCATTTTTATAAATCATTACTAACCCACCTTATAATTTATAACAAAAGTATAATATTAAAAAAATGCCGTGTCAATACACACGGCATTTTATATGTCTGATATTATATTCTTGCTACGCCTGTTTCTTTGGCAGTTTTAATAACAGCTTCAGCAACAACCTGAGCTACTCTCTTATCAAGAGCAGGAGCGATGATATTTTCTTCTGTAATTTCATCATCAGGAATTAAAGATGCAAGTGCAAAGGATGTTGCAACTTTCATTTCTTCGTTAATGCATGTAGCTCTGCAATCGAGCGCACCACGGAAAATTCCGGGGAATGCAAGAACGTTGTTGATCTGGTTCGGGAAGTCTGAACGTCCTGTTCCTACAACTCTTGCACCTGCTGCTTTAGCAACATCAGGCATAATTTCAGGAGTTGGATTTGCCATTGGGAACAGCACCGCATCACTTGCCATAGACTTAACCATTTCAGTAGTTACAAGATTTGGAGCTGAAACACCGATAAATACATCCGCACCAACAAGTGCATCTGCAAGTGATCCTTTTTTATGTTCAAGGTTTGTTACCTTTGAAACTTCTTCCTGTGCAGGGTTATTATTTTCGTCACCTTCGCAAATGATACCGAAACGATCACAGAATGTGAGGTTTTTAACACCCATATTCATAAGGTGTTTACCGATAGCAATACCTGCCGAACCTGCGCCGTTGATAACAACTTTAACTTCACCGATTTCTTTCTTAACAAGTTTAAGAGCATTGATGAGAGCAGCAGCAACAACTATAGCTGTTCCGTGCTGATCATCGTGGAAAATCGGAATATCGCAGATTTCTTTAAGCTTCTGTTCGATTTCAAAACAACGCGGAGCAGAAATATCTTCAAGATTGATTCCGCCAAAGCTGCCTGAAAGTAAATATATTGTACGAACGATTTCGTCAACATCTTTTGATTTAATACAAAGCGGAAATGCGTCAACATCAGCAAAAGCTTTGAAAAGTGCGCATTTACCTTCCATTACAGGCATACCTGCTTCCGGACCGATATCACCAAGGCCAAGGATTGCAGTACCATCTGTAATAACTGCAACAAGATTTGAACGTCTTGTAAGTTCATATGACTTATTGATATCTTTGTTTATTTCAAGACAAGGCTCAGCAACACCCGGAGTGTACGCTAAAGAAAGGTCTTCTCTTGAATTGATTGGAGCACGGGAAATAACTTCGATTTTACCGTTCCATTCATAATGCTTTTTTAATGATTCCTGTCTGATATCCATTGATTAGTCCTCCCATGGGAATTTGTACTGTGTAAGACCGAGTTCATCACGAATTGTAAGCATTTCTTTCTGTACAGATTCGTTAATCGGCACACCGTCTTTTCTTGCAAGGCGTACAAGATGTTCTTTTTCACCTGCAGAGTAAATTCTTTCTTCTCCGGGAGCTTTCTTTGCACCACGAACTTCGCGGATGATTTCTCCTGCTTTCTTTCTGCATACATCTTCACCTAAGAAATGTTCTGTATCAATAGCGATAAAGAAATGACCGAGATGGTAAGGAACTTTGTTTCCGTCAGCATCTTTACCTGAAAGAGCCTTACCGTAACTACCGTCCTGAAGAGCTGCTGAAAGCAATTCAACAAACATAGCAAAGCCGTAACCTTTATAACCGCAACCTTCTTCACCGGGACCACCGAGAGTACAAAGAGCAGCTTCTCCGCGAGCCATAGCTTTAAGAGCATCCGCAGAAGTACCTTCATACGCTTTTCCTTCAGGAGTTACGAGAGCACCTTTCGGAGCATCTTTACCGATACGAGCATAGTACTCAAGTTTACCGTTCTGATATGTAGAACTTGCTGCGTCAAAGTTAAAATCAAAATCTTCATCAGTAGGAACACCTAATGTAAGTGGGTTTGTACCGAACATACCTTCAACACCAAGTGTGGGAGCAACTGAAGGACGTGCGTTTG
>CAZMHL010000085.1:0-8068 GCA_964566065.1 uncultured Eubacteriales bacterium | reverse complement strand
CCACAAATGAAAAATTTAAAATGTTCGGACCAAAGTCTGTTGAAACATCTACATTCACAATCCCGTTTGATATGCGGAGCTTGTTACCGAATCCGCCTATATTTTCAAATGTAACTGACATATATTTTCCCTCATTTCTTGTTTTTTTCCTAAAAGTATTATATAATATAATCATTAAAAATGCAAACTTAAAAAATCCATCTATACAAGAAAGGAGATTCCTGTAAAATTTGTTCAGATTGTGCATTTTGCCGACCGGGCAGCACAAAGCTTCTTTAGGGAGTCAAAAGGTTACAATATGGACAAATTCTTTCGGACATAATTTTATGAAGAATGCTATTATTGCCCAGTCGGGCGGTCCAACCTCTGCCATTAATGCCACTCTTGCGGGTGTTATTAAAGGTCTGTTTGAAAAAAATGAGGGTGAGATTTTTGGCTCTCTTAACGGAATTGAGGGCATTTTAAAAGATAATATTATTTCACTTTCACAGTTTAAGGATGAAGAAAAGTTTAAACTCCTCTGCCAGACTCCTGCGGCATACCTTGGCTCCTGCAGATACAAATTAAAACCCGATGATTTTGAAACCTTTGATATTATTTTCAGGGTTTTTGAAAAATATAATATAGGTTATTTCTTCTACATCGGCGGAAATGATTCAATGAATACTGTTCTTCGCCTTTCTGAATATGCAAAAGAAAAGAATATTGATGTTAAAATTATGGGTATTCCGAAAACCATTGACAACGACCTGCCCGTTACCGACCATACTCCGGGTTTCGGCAGTGCGGCAAAGTATATTGCAACTACAACAAAGCAGGTTGCTCTTGATGCAATGGTTTACGAAACAAACTCCGTTACAATTATTGAAATTATGGGCAGACACGCAGGCTGGCTGACAGCTGCTTCTGTTCTTGCAAGGGACGAGGACATTAAAGCTCCGCACCTTGTTTATCTTCCCGAAAAAGCTTTTGATACCGATGAATTTATAAATGACGTTAAAAAAGCTGCTGAAAAATACAGAAATGTTATTGTCTGCGTATCAGAGGGTATTAAATCCGCCGACGGCACATTTATCTGTGAAGAGGCATCCTCAGGACTTTTTGATGCTTTCGGTCACAAAAATTTAAGCGGAACAGGTAAGGTCCTTGAAAATCTTGTAAGAGAAAAGCTTGGATACAAGGTTCGTTCTGTTGAACTTAACGTTTGTCAGAGATGTGCATCTCACATTCTTTCAAAAACCGACATTGACGAAAGTCTTATGATTGGTCAGGCAGGCGTAGAATTTGCAGTTTCAGGGGAAACGGGAAAAATGGTTGTTATTGAAAGAAAAACCGAAAATCCCTATTCTTCAGAAGCAGGAATTACCGACATTAAAAACACAGCAAACCTTGAAAAATGTGTTCCTCTTGAATGGATTTTATCAGCAGAAGAATTGTCACAGGAAGCATACAACTATTTAAGACCTTTAATTGAGGGAGAAGTTGACATTATTTATAAAAATTCTCTGCCTGCAAGTATAGTAATTAATAAAGAATAAATAATAAAAAAGCGAGTATTAATTTTCTCCCAAACATATAAATCTTGATTTAGTAATGTTTCGTGAGGGTATTATTATTTCTTATTTAAAAAGAAAGGAACTTTCTTTTATATGTATTTTTCCCGTGCTAAAACATTTTTGATTTTTTTATTTATATTTGTAAATATTTTTCTTGTTAATATTATTTATTCCGACACAAAGGAAAAAAATATTTCAGACGAAGCCATTTCAAACACGGTTTCGGTTCTGGAACAAAGAAATATTTTTATTGATAAGAATATTATTAACCGCACCTCTGAAAATATGTTTTACATAAATCTTATAAATCCCATGTCAGAGGAGTCAGCTTTTAAAAAGAATATAAAAGGAAAGATTTCTTTTGAAGACGGATTTTACACATTTGTGCCTGAAAATCCTTATTATTCCTTTAAAAATCTTCTTCCGGGAAGTCAGTCGGCAGACGAAATTCTTATGATTTTAAAAAATCACGGAATTTCCTCGAAATATTTCACCTGGGACGGAACGCTTGATATGGGTGACGGGGTTTTCAGGGCAACATTTTTCCAGAATTACGAATCAAACCGTCTTTACAGTTCAAAATTAAATGTTTTTTTTAACAAAGACCGCATTTTAAAGGCAGAAGGAATTTATTTTAACATTGATTCCGTTTCTGCTCTTGAAGAAAACATTATTTCTCCTCTTGAAATTCTGATAAGACTTTCAGAATATGATTTTAAAGAAAAAACAGTTATAAATTCTATTGACAGGGGGTATTACACAGAAAGCATTTATTCTTCTTTTTCATCCCTTACGGCAATTCCCTGTTACAAGGTTACTCTTGCAAACGGAAATGATTTTTATTTTGATGCTACAAACGGCAATTTTATTGAATTAAGCAAATTTTAATACTTATTTTGAATTTTTCATTTTTTTCAGTATTTCAAACTTTTTACCTCAAATTTTAAAATTTGAGGTATTTTTGACTTTTTTATTGAATTTTTATAAATTTTGTGATATAATTAACATATCTATTGGTATAAACTTTTTTACGTTAAATTTCACGTTTTACGGAGATAAAAATTATGACAAATCACGAACAGGTATGGCAGGAAGTCTGCCTTCGTATTAAAAATTCGGGAATAATCAAAGACATTCAGTATAATACCTGGATTGATCCTATTGAAAGAGCGGAATTCGGCAAAAGCGTTGCTTTTATCTGGACTCCTAACTCCATTGCAAAAAATTCAATCGAGGAAAGATATATTGATATTATTGAAACCGCAATTTTTAAGGTTACAAAGAAAAATTACAGAATTGTTGTTCTTCTTCATAACCAGGAAAAGCCTCTTGAAGAAGATGTTTTGGGATATGAACCAAACAAAATTGTTAAAAATGACGATTATCATTTAAATGCAAAATATACCTTTGACAATTTTGTTGTGGGTAATTCCAACAAAATGGCTCACGCTTACGCTCTTTCTGTTGCGGAATCTCCCGGCGGAAGATATAATCCTTTATTCCTTTACGGAAAATCAGGTCTTGGAAAAACACATCTTTGTCATGCCATCGCTCATTTTATGAAGCAGTCAGACGAAGACAATAAAATTATTTATGTTTCTGCGGAAAAGTATACAAATGATTTTATTACCGCTCTCCAGAACAAAACCACAGACCTTTTCAGAGAAAAATACAGAAATGCTGATATTTTAATTGTTGATGATATTCAGTTTTTTTCGGGTAAGGAATCCACTCTTGAAGAATTTTTCCACACATTTAATGAACTTTATGACAATTCAAAGCAGATTGTTTTAACTGCCGACCGTCCTCCGAAAGAAATTTCTGATATTGGCGACAGACTTGTTTCAAGATTTTCCTGGGGACTTTTGTGTGACATTACCCCTCCTGATTTTGAAATGAGAATTGCAATTCTTAAAAATAAAGCAAAAGAAGAAGGAATTGAATTTTCCGACGATGTTTATGTTTACATTGCCGACAATATTAAGTCAAACATAAGAGAGCTTGAAGGTGCTCTTAACAAAATTATTGCTTTTAAAGACATAAACGGCGGAAATATGGATGAGTTTACCATTATTGATATTTTGAAAGAACATATTGAAAGTGACACTAATATCAGTGTTTCTTATGATATTGTCAAAGAAGCCTGCTGTAAGTATTTTCACATTACAATGGAAGAACTTATGGGCAAAAGCAAGAGAAAAGAGCTTGTTTTTGCAAGACAGATAGCTATGTTTTTATCATCAAGAGTTGTTAAAAAAGCAAATTCTTCTTCAATAGGCAGAGAATTTGACAGAGATCATTCAACTGTTTTATATGCTCTTAATAAAATTCAGAATGATTACACAAATAAAATTGAAAAAATTGTTACTATTGTTAATGATATAGAAAATTCCCTGAGAAATTAATGATAAAATAAATTTCGCTAAGCTAAATTTACACATTAATTATTCACTGTTCATTATTAATTATTCATTACATTTATCCACTTTATATTGTGGAAAGCGGATAAATGTTTGTGGAATTCTGTTTACAACTTTTTTTGCTTTAAAATTATAAAACTTAAATCCACTACTTGTCCACAGTAATTTTTAAGGACAAACCCTTTTATATCAATTAAAAATAAGGTTATGAGGGTTATCCACAGCTATACTACTACTGAAGACTAAATATATAAACATACATATATACACATCATGTAACCAAGGAGGTTGTCGTTATGAAATTCATTTGCAGCAAAGAAGATATTTTATATGCTGTAGGAAAGGCTGAAAAAGCCGTATCACCAAAATCCACACTTGCAGTTATGGAAGGTATTTTGGTTGAAGCTAAAAACAATACTGTATGTCTTACAGGTAATGACCTTGAAATATCTATTGAAGCTTCTTTCGAAGCGGAGGTTATACGCCCCGGAAGAATTGTTCTTAATTCAAGAACATTTACCGATATTGTAAGAAAATGCGGCGGAAGCCAGGTTGAATTTGATGTTGGTGAAAAAAACAGAACTTCTATTGTTTCAGGACAGTCTGTTTTTGAAATTTCAGGTATAAATGCCGACGAATTTCCTGATAATTTTGAATTTGATATTGACAATTCCATTACTATTGAAGCTATTGACCTTAAATCAATGATAAGACAGACAATTTTTGCAACAAGCAAGGGTGAATACAGACAGATTTTAACCGGCGAGCTCTTTAAGGTTGAAGGAGATTATTTGAAAGTTATTGCCCTTGACGGTCACAGACTTGCAATAAGAAAAGAAAAGCTTGTTAAATCTTCTCCTATAAAAGATTTTGTTATGCCTTTTAAAACATTAAATGAGCTCCTTAAAATTATCGGCGATGATGAAACTGTTGAAATATTCCCATCTAAAAAATATATTATGCTTGAATTCGGCGGATGCAGACTTTACTCAAGAGTTATTGACGGTGAATTTATTAACTATGAAAAAATTATAAATAATGAATCTCCTGTTAAAGTAAAAGCGGATGCCAAAAAATTAAAACATTCCTTTGAGAGAGTTTCTCCCATTATTTATCATGAAACTGTTAAAAGCCCTGTTAAACTTAACATTGCTGACAATATGATGATAATTGACTGTGCTACTCTTTCGGGAAAAATTCACGACGAAGCTCCTATTGAAAAGCTTTACGGAAACAATCTTGAAATTGGTTTTACAAATCAGTATTTGCTTGATGCTTTCGGCGGATGCGATGAGGATGAGGTTTTCCTTGAATTTTCAACACCTCTTTCACCTCTTGTTATTTCACCTATCGAAGGCGACAGATTTTTATATATAATACTTCCCGTAAGACTTAAGAAATAGTTAAAAGTTAATAGATAATAGTGTTGGTTCAAAAGCTTAGCTTTTGTTTTAATTAATAAGGACTCTTATCTTTTAACTATTCACTATTAACTGAATACGAGCGAAGCGAGGATTCATATTATGTACATTCACATTGGTGAAGATATTATAATTGACAGTGAAAACATTGTTTATATCTGCGATATTGACAGAAATACTGTTTCAAAAAGAAGTAAAAGATTTCTTCTTGAAAATGAGCAGGAGGGAAAAATATTTTACGTTTCTTTTGAGGAGCTTCCCAGAACAATGATTGTTACCTGCGACAGCGAGGGAGAAGAAATGATTTACATTTCTCCTTTAAGTATGCAGCTTCTTCTCAAAAGAATAAATGAAAATTCCATAATCGGGGATTCAAAATGCACATATCTAAAATTATTCTGAAAAATTACAGAAATTATGATTTTCTTGATCTTGATTTATCAGACGGTACCAATTTAATTTACGGTCTTAACGGTCAGGGAAAAACAAATATTATAGAAGCAATTTATCTTTTTGCAACCTGCAGAAGTCACAGAACAAATCACGAAAAGGATCTTATTAAATATAATATGCCGTTTGCGGAGGCTGAAATATTTTTTGAAAATGCAGAAAGAGATATGCAGTCAAAAATAAGACTTTTTCCGGGTGACAGACATTATATGGAAGTAAACGGTGTTAAGGTTTTAAAAAATTCAGAGCTTATAGGTAATTTTAATGCAGTTCTTTTTTCTCCCGAGGATTTTTCAATTATTAAAGACGGACCTTCAGAGAGAAGAAGATTTACCGATATTGCCATAAGTCAGGTTAAAAAAAGCTATTTTAACTGTCTTGTTAATTATTCTAAAATTTTAAAGCAGAAAAATAAAATGCTTAAAGAGGAAAAATCCTTCTCCGCAATGCTTGACATTTACAATGAACAGCTTGCAGATGAGGGAGCAAAAATAATTTTCCACAGAAACAAGTTTTATGAGTTTATTAAAGAGGCATCTGTCAGACTTTACAGAGAAATTACTCTTTCAACAGATAAATTTGAAATAAGATATGACAGCTGTATTAAAATACAGGAGCTTAAAAAAATGGAAAAAGAGCTTTTGAAAAAGCTTGAATTAGTTAAAGAAAAGGAAATGTTTGAAAGAACCTGTATTTTCGGTCCTCACAGAGAAGACATAAGGTTCTTTATAAACGGCAAAGACGTAAGAGACTTTGCATCCCAGGGGCAGCAGAGAACAGTTATACTTGTTTTAAAGCTTGCCTTTGCTGAATTTATAAAAGAAATAAGAGGAGAATTTCCCGTTCTTCTTTTAGATGATATATTGTCAGAGCTTGACTCCTACAGAAGAAAATATCTTCTTGAAGAAATACGCGATAAACAGGTAATTATTACTTCCACCGACAAAGGCAGTTTCGGAAGAAGAAAGAATACCAGGTTAATTCATATAGAAAACGCAAAGGTGATTGATTAAAAAATTGTTTGATTGGTTGTGTGTATGGAACGTCGACCCGGCGTTCCGTGATAAAACACACACGGCGTGCCGGGGTCGCCACGCCCTACGAATTTTTCGGAAAAACAAATAAATTTCTATAAAAAGAAAGGAATAAAAAAATGGCAGAACAGCATTATAACAGTGATGATATACAGGTTCTTGAAGGACTTGAGGCTGTAAGAAAAAGACCGGGTATGTACATCGGCTCAACATCATCAAGAGGTCTTCATCATCTTGTTTACGAAATCGTTGATAACTCTATTGACGAAGCTCTTGCAGGTTACTGTAAAAACATAACAGTAACAATCAACGAGGACAATTCAATTACCGTTGAGGATGACGGCCGCGGTATTCCTGTCGGCATTAACAAAAAGACTGGTCTTCCGGCGGTTGAGGTTGTATTTACCGTTCTTCATGCAGGAGGAAAATTCGGCGGTGACGGCGGATATAAGGTATCAGGCGGTCTTCACGGTGTTGGTGCATCTGTTGTTAACGCTTTAAGTGAAAGTCTTGAAGTTGAAGTTTCAGACGGTCAGCACGTTCATTATCAGAGCTACAAGAGAGGCGTAAAGCAGTGCGACCTTAAGGTAATAGGAGATACAGACAAGACAGGTACAAAGGTTCACTTTTTACCTGACAGTGAAATGTTTGAAGAAACTGTTTATGATTATGAAATTCTTTTAAGAAGATTAAGAGAACAGGCTTTTCTTAATGCAGGTATTAAAATTATTTTAAAGGATTTAAGATACGGCAGAGAAGAAGAACTTCAGTATGACGGCGGTATCAAGAACTTTGTTTCATATATAAATGACGGAAAAACTGTTCTTCACGACGTTATTTATGTAAGCGGAAAGAAAGATACAAATGAAGCTGAAGTTGCAATTCAGTGGAATACAAACTATTCAGAAACTATTGTTTCTTTTGCAAACAACATTGAAACAACAGAGGGCGGAACCCATGAAACAGGTTTCAAAGCGGCTCTTACAAAGGTTATGAATGATTATGCAAAGAAATATAAAATAATCAAAAAAGATGAGGATGAGCTTAAGGGTGAGGATGTAAGGGAAGGTATTTGTGCAATTATTTCCGTTAAGCTTGAAGAACCTCAGTTTGAAGGACAGACAAAAACAAAGCTTGGCAACTCGGAAATGAGAAGCGTTGTTAACAATATGGTTAACGAAAAGCTT
>CAZMHL010000084.1:0-8093 GCA_964566065.1 uncultured Eubacteriales bacterium | reverse complement strand
ATTCAGCGCAGTTTTCATCAAGTGAGTGAAGAACATTGTATGCATAATAAACCTTCATCATATCCTTTGAATATGGGTTCATTATTGCCGCCGAAAGTCCTCTTTCCAGAGCTGATGCAAAAAATGTACTGTTCACAGCATCTCTTGAAGGAAGACCGAAGGAAACGTTTGAAACTCCAAGGGATGTATGACATTTAAGTTCATTTTTTATTATTTCAAGAGCTTTAAGAGTATTTACCGCCGCCATTGAATCGGCACTTACAGTCATTGCCAAAGTATCAAAAATGATGTCTTTTTTATCAATTCCGTATTCTGCGGCAGTTTTCAAAATTTTCTTTGCAATCTCTACTCTGCCCTCTGCATCTGCAGGTATTCCGTTTTCATCAAGAGTAAGCGCAACAATAAGACCGCCGTATTTTTCGGCAAGAGGGAAAATTGCTTCCATGCTTTCTTTTTTGCCGTTTACGGAATTTATCATTGCTTTGCCGTTATATCTTCTTAACGCTTCTTCCATTGCCTTTGGATCTGAAGTGTCAATCTGAAGCGGAAGGTCTGAAACTGTCTGCAATTCACAGACAACATTTTTAAGCATTTTAACTTCATCAACATCAGGTGTTCCCGTGTTTACATCAAGAATATGAACTCCCGCCTCCTGCTGGTTTATTCCCTCTCGCAGGATGTAATCCATATCATTATTTTTAAGAGCTTCTTTTAAAAGCTTTTTACCTGTCGGATTGATTCTCTCACCGATAAGCACCGGTGATTTATCAAAGTTAACAACCTTTGAATAAGAACAAACTGAAGTTATATTTTTTTCTGTTATTTCAACAGGTTTTAATTTGCTTGTTTTTTCTGATACAAGCTTAATATATTCAGGTGTTGTGCCGCAACATCCGCCCACAACTCTTACACCTTTTTTAACAAGGCTTTCAATCTCCTCTGCAAATTCATTCGGCGTTACGTCGTACACAGTTTTACCATCAAAGGTTTTGGGAAGACCTGCATTCGGTTTTAAAATAACGGGCACAGAAGAAATTTCAAGAAGCTTTTCCATAACGCTCCTTAACTGCGCAGGTCCAAGGGAACAGTTTGCACCGATTGCATCCACATTAAGACCTTCAAGCATTGTGCACATAACCTCAGGTGATGCGCCGGTCATAAGTCTGCCGTCACTCCCGTAAGCATTAGACACAAAAACCGGAAGCTCACTGTTTTCCTTTGCCGCAATAACCGCCGCTTTTGTTTCATAGCTGTCATTCATTGTTTCAATTATAATAAGCTCTGCCCCGTATTTTACGCCAAGCTTTACAGTTTCTGCAAAGGTTGAAACCGCATCCTCAAAATCAAAGTCACCGTAAGGCTTTAAAAGTCTGCCTGTAGGACCGATATCAAGTGCAACGAACTTTTTATTTTTTGAAACAGAATGTTCTTTTGCATAAAACGCATTTTCAAGGGCGCTCTTTATTATTTCTTCAAGTTCTTCTTTTGAAAATTTGAGAAGATTTGCACCAAAAGTATTTGTGCTGCCAACATTGCTTCCCGAATCATAATAACTTTTATGAATTTCTCTTATGATTTCGGGATGGGACATATTCCACCTTTCGGGATATTCGCCCGGAGCAAGTCCCTTCTCCTGAAGAAGTGTTCCCATTCCGCCGTCAAGGCAGACTATGTTATTTTTCATAAATTCAAGTATATTCATTAATCAACTCTCCTGAAAATGCAATCTGTTTTTGAACACAGTTTGCAGCTATGGCTGCTGTTTTGTACACATTCATCTGAAATCCCTGCTATTGCCGTAACAGACTTTGTGGGCGACATAAGAAGACTTTCATTTAAAGTAAGTCCGATTTTTCTCGGACAATCAAGAATCCGAAAAATATCTTTCTGATGCTCAAGGGAAAAATCTCCGTAACCGGGACTGAATCTTGGACGGAGTCCGATACCGCAAAAATTTAAATATCTGCAAAATTCATTGCAAAGACTTTCCGTTCTTTCAGCACCAAGTGCCTGAAACATAAGGGCTTTTACGGGAGATATTTTACCGTACTTACCTATCAAAAAATCCATCCCCGTTCCGATTGTTGCACCAAAAACAATTACCTCTCTGCAGCCTTTAAGGTTTTTCTTTAAATCGCCGCTTTTAATTTCAACATCTGCAAAAGATAAAACATCGTTGTTATCATTCAACAAAAATTTTGCATAGCAGGTTTTATACGAAAGTTTTCCTTTGCTTTCTTTTACACAATCATTAAAAAGTTCTTCTGTTTCCTTATTCCATTCTTTTGCTCCGAAATATCTCAAAACTTCTTTCTTGTTTATTTCGGGTTCATTAAACTCTTCTACAAAAACTTTATTGTTTACCATTTATTTCCCCAGTATATCCGAAAGATTACTCTGTATTTTCTCAGCAACATCAGGCTTGTTCATTGAGTACACGTGAACATTTGTTATATTATTTGCAAACAAATCTATAATCTGATCGGTTGCATAGGCAATTCCTGCCTGCTTCATTGCATCGGGATCGGAGCCGAATTTATCAACAAGGCTTTTAAATCTCTGAGGCATAAAAGAACCCGAAAGCTTTATTACTCTTTCAATCTGATTTGCATTTGTAACAGGCATTATTCCCGCAACTATGGGAACTGTTATTCCCGCTTCTCTTATTTTGTACAGAAAATTATAAAGAAGATTATTGTCAAAAAACATCTGTGTTGTTAAGAACTCACAGCCTGCATCAACCTTTTCTTTTAAATGCTTAATATCATCTTTCTGATTTTCACTTTCAGGATGTACTTCGGGATAGCAGGCACCGCCAATACAAAAATCAGCTCCGCTCTGTTTAAGCTCATAAACAAGGTCTGCGGCGTGTCTGTAATGCCACTTGCTTCTGTCTGCATTTTCCATTTCGGGAGTCAAATCGCCTCTTAAAGCCATTACATTCTGAATTCCTGCTTTTTTAAGGTCTTCAATTCTTTCTTTTACAGTTTCTTTGGTCGAAGAAACACAAGTAAGATGCGCAAGAGTGGAAACGCCGTAGGCTTTTTTTATATTCCCGGCTATATCCAGGGTATATTTGCTTGTACCTCCCCCTGCGCCGTAAGTAACGCTCATAAAGGAGGGATTTAACTTTGCAATTTCCTCCGTTGCACTTTTTACGCTGTCAAAAGAAGAATCTGTCTTTGGCGGAAAAACCTCAAAAGACAAAGATAATTTTTCATTTTTAAGTACATCAATTATTTTCATAAATACACTTCTTTTCTGAAATTTGTTTTTGGTTAGCAAATTATGGGTTCGTGTCAAGAAAAGACAACCTTTTCGGTTGAAATGTTGTCTTTTGCCACACTTTTAATTTTATACAAAACCAAGGAGTACAAATTATTTATATTCCTTTGCAAGTTTTTCAAATGACGGAAGTGATTTTTGAATCATTTGCGTTGATACGCAGTATGAAATTCTTACATAACCGGGATAACCGAAGCTGTCACCGGGAACGAGAAGCAATTCATATTTTTTGGCTTTTTCACAGAAAGCACCTGCATTATCCTCAAGAGCTTTTACGAAAAGATAGAATGCGCCGTCAGGCTGTGCAACCTTATATCCGTACTTTGAGAGAGCGTCGCAGAGGATATCTCTGTTTTTCTTATAAATTGAAATGTCCGCAGTTTTACCGATGCACTTCGGAACGATTCTCTGGAAAAGGCTTGGTGCGCAAACAAAACCAAGGGATCTTCCCGCACCGCACACTGCAAAGTAAACTGTTTTCCAGTCATTTGCGGTATTGGGCACAAGTACATAACCTATTCTTTCGCCCGGAAGAGAAAGAGATTTACTGAAGGAATAACAAACAATTGTATTGTTATAATAATTCGGAACAAAAGGAACAACTGTTTCTGCATCGTACACAAGTTCTCTGTACGGTTCATCAGCAATTATGTAAATATCCTTGCCGTATTTTTCCTGCGCTTCATCAAGTACCTTTGCAAGCTTTTCAATTGTATCGGGTGCAAGCACAACACCTGACGGATTATTAGGTGAGTTTACTATTATTGCCTTTGTGTTTTCATTTATTGCTGATTTAAGAGCTTCAAAATCAACCTGAAAATCTTCTTCACGGCATTTAACTACAACAGGTGTCATTCCCGCCTGCTTAATAAACACTGTATATTCCGGGAAGAAAGGCGCAAGAACTATTACCTCACCATTTTCTTCCGAAATTGCAGAAAGTGAAATTGTAAGAGATGCGGCAGCACCAACTGTCATATAAAAATTATCCGCAGTATAGTTTGTGCCATAGTTTGAATTTACATAGTCTGCACAGCTCTGACGAACATCAGGGGCACCCTGGGCAGACGTATATCCGTGAAGTATAACGGGGTCGGTGTTTAAAACCAGCTCCGAAAGTGCTTCTTTTACACATTCAGGGGCAGGAACACTTGGATTTCCAAGGCTGAAATCAAATACATTTTCTGCACCTATTTCTGCTTTTCTTTTTAATCCGTATTCAAACAACTCACGGATTTCGCTGCGCTTACTGCCCAGCTCATACATTTTCTGTGATACCATTATTCTTAACCTCCGGTAATTAAATTCTGTTTTTCATTTGTTTTTCAAAGCGGAAGAACATTACTCCTCCCGGCATATCATCGTCATCGGGTTCAGGATGTGCAGGATTAAAAAATTCAACAATGTGGAATCCGCACTTATTAACATAAAAATGAATATTACTTATATTAAAGTATGGAGTGTGAGTTTCCCATACACAAGTTTCAGGATACATTTGTTCTATTAAGTTCCACACTTTAATTCCTATACCTTTGCCTCTTAAATCGCCATCAACAAATATTGCATCAAGGCTGTTTAAGTTTGTTCCTTTATTGATTCTGACCAATATTCCGCCAACGGTTTTACCGCCGCACATAATATTATACGCCTTTGAATCGGGATGGTCAAGCGGTCTTTTTACATCTTCATCCGAAACGGGGTCAAAGTCCTGTTCACCAAATTCTTCTGTTATCATTTCAACAAAGGCTTTTTTATTTCTTTTTGCAAAATCTTCTTTTTCTTCATCAAGAAGAGGTTTAAGCTCTATATTCATTCAACACCTCAAAGAAAGTTTATTTCAGTAATTCTCTGACTTCATCAAACACAAGCCTGTTAGATGCAACAATATGTTGTTTAAGCTCATTGATATTGGCTTCGCCGAAAAGGCCTCCCAGCCTGCCCCCCGCTTCTTCGATTATTATTTTTGCAGCCGCATAATCCCAGGGCTTTAAGTATCTTCCAAAGAATACATCGAGTTTTCCGCAAGCGATGTATGCAAGTGATATAGCAGCAGAACCGAGAACTCTTAAATCCTGACACCCGGAAAACAGTTTATCTGCCATTAGAAACGCTTCATCTTTTTCATTCTTAAAATATGGATTCAGCTCTATTTCAGCAAGGCAATCGGAAAGCTTACTTTTTTTACTGCAATAAATTTTCTCGCCGTTTAAATAAGCGCCTTTACCCTTATATGCATGGAAAAGCTGTTTTGTATAAGGAATATAAACTATTCCGCCGGGAATTTCACCGTCTGAGCAATATCCGAGAGAAACCGCACTCAAACCCAGCTCATGCATAAAATTCGTTGTTCCGTCAATAGGGTCAAGAATCCAGAATTCATTTTCTGTGCACTCTGTTTCTTCCTCCTCCGACATAAATCCGATATTTGGAAATTCTTCCTTTAATCTTTTGTGGAGATAATCCGAAATAGCTATATCTGCTTTTGTAACAAAATCAGCATCGCCTTTCTGTGAAACATCGTTTCTTAAGTCATCGTTGAAAAATATTTTATCGGTTTCTTCTACTATTTTTATTACTTTTTCAAAATCCATATTATCACCGTATCGTCGCAATATATATTTCCTGACACAGTATATCACAAATTCAAAAGATACACAATAATTACTATTAAATTTGTTATCAGCATTTTATTACTTTTTTCTTATAAAATCATTGACAATTATATCCCGTTATGATATCATATTTAACAAAGAAATCTTTAAAGACGATACAGAGATATCGGCAAGATTGGAATAGTGCTTATGGATACGGTTATGCCGCATCTGTTTCTTTGTATGACCATGACCTGCCGATAAGCAGGCTTTTTTTATAGTTTTTGAAATTTACTTATTTTCAAAAAAGCTTTCTGTAAATATGAAAGGAGAAAACAATGAACTTACTAAAAGCAGTTACAACTAAAAATACTGATGATAATTTCAAATCTTTTGTTGCTGACTGTCTTGATTCCTGCGGACTTTCTGTTTTCAATTCCGAAAATTACGCTGTTTTTCCCGGTTTTTGCGATGTGCATGTGCATTTTCGTGAACCGGGTTTTTCTTATAAAGAAACAATATTGACCGGCAGCAGAGCGGCGGCTAAAGGAGGATATACTGCGGTATGTACAATGCCAAACCTTTCCCCCGTCCCCGACACTGCCGAAAACTTAAAGGCACAGACAGATATAATAAAAAAAGATGCGGTTATTGACGTTTATCCTTACGGTTCAATTACAAAAGGGCAAAACGGAAACGAGCTTTCGGATATGGAAGATATGAAAAACGACGTTAAAGGATACTCGGACGACGGCAGAGGCGTACAGAATCCTGATATGATGAAAGCGGCAATGCTTAAAGCAAAATCACTGGGCAAAATTATTGTTGCCCACTGCGAGGACAATGCGCTTTTGTTTTCAGGATATATCCACGACGGCAAATATGCAAAAGAGCACGGTCACAGAGGTATTTGTTCCGAGAGCGAATACGGACAGATTAAAAGAGACCTTGAGCTTGTTAAAGAAACGGGTTGTTCTTATCACGTTTGTCACATTTCCGCAAAAGAAAGTGTTGAGCTTATAAGAAATGCTAAAAAACAGGGACTTGATGTTACCTGCGAAACCGCTCCCCACTATCTTGTTCTTGACGAAAACGACCTCAAAGAAGAAGGCAGATTCAAAATGAATCCGCCGTTAAGAGGCAGTGATGACAGAGAAGCTTTGATTGAAGGCATCAAAGACGGCACAATTGATATGATTGCAACCGACCATGCTCCTCACTCTGAAGAGGAAAAAGCAAAAGGTCTTGAAAAAAGTGCTTTCGGTATTACGGGAATTGAAACCGCTTTCCCCGTTCTTTTCACAAAGCTTGTTAAAGAAGGAATTATAAGTCTTGAAAAGCTTATTGAACTTCTTGTGATAAATCCAAGAAAGAGATTTGACATACCTCTTAATGACAGTTTTACGGTATGGAATTTAAGCAAAGAGATAACAATAAGCTCCGGTGAATTTATTTCAATGGGACATGCTACTCCATTTGAAGGAATGAAGCTTTTCGGAGAATGTATGGCAACTATATGCGGCGGCAAAGCCGTTTACAATAAACAGGAGGAAAATTAAATGGCAAAGAGAACTGATATCAAGAAAATTTTAATCATCGGCTCCGGTCCTATCGTAATCGGACAGGCAGCTGAATTTGACTATGCAGGCACACAGGCTTGTCTTGCTTTAAAAGAAGAGGGCTATGAGGTTGTTTTATGCAACTCAAACCCTGCAACAATTATGACAGACACAACTATTGCTGACAAGGTTTATATGGAACCGCTTACACTTGAATACATTGCTAAAATCTTAAGATATGAAAGACCTGATGCCATTGTTCCCGGCATCGGCGGACAGACAGGTCTTAATCTTGCTATGCAGCTTGAAAAGAAAGGTATTCTCAAAGAATGCGGTGTTCAGCTTCTCGGTACAAGCAGTAAGAGTATTGAACGTGCCGAAGACAGAGAACTCTTTAAAGAACTCTGTCAGTCAATCGGTGAACCTACAATTCCGTCTGCTATAACCTATGACCTTGAAGAAGCCAAAAAGGCTGCAAAGGAAATCGGTTATCCCGTTGTTTTAAGACCTGCTTTCACCCTTGGCGGTACAGGCGGCGGATTTGCATACAACGAAGAAGAACTTATTGAAGTTGGTCTTAATGCTTTCAAGCTCTCCCCTGTTCACCAGGTTCTTATTGAAAAGAGTGTTAAAGGTTACAAGGAAATTGAATTTGAAG
>CAZMHL010000083.1:0-8097 GCA_964566065.1 uncultured Eubacteriales bacterium | reverse complement strand
TTGTGAGCATAATTTATTATATCGCTTATTCTTGATTTAGCCAGGGAATCAAGCTTGTATTCGTCATTTATTGAAGCAGAACCGCTGTTTGCCATCAGGTTTTCAAGATTAGCTATTTTTTCATTTAAATTTTTAAGTCTGGACCGGGTTTCGGAATCAACCTCTGTATTATACACAGTAGCAACCAGAGTACCTTTCGAAACTCGCTCGCCGTCTGCAACAAAATTGCTTACTATCTGATTTTCATCACTGAAAAGCACGTTCTCATTCTTTATTATATACCCATCGGATGAAACTTCAATCTGAAGTCTGCCCTCTGTTGCTATCTGGGTTTTTATACTGTCGTTAAGCAATATATAGAGATTATATAATCCAAGAAACACCGCAACAATACAGCCGGCAGTTATAACTGCCTTATACGGAAATTTCATAAAACTATCCTCTTTTTTATCTGTAATATTTTTATTTTACTATAAAATCACTGTTTTTGCCATAGTTTTTTACTATTTCTTTAACTTTTTTAATATCAGGTTCAATAAACTCTGTATCTTTTTCTCTTTTGAACCAGGTTATCTGCCTTTTTGCATACCGTCTTGTAGACTGCTTTATAAGGTCTTTTGTTTCATCAAGGCTCATTCTCCCCGACAGGTACTCAACCGTTTCCTTATATCCAATCCCCTGCATTGACGTACAGGATAAATCTATTCCTTCTTTTACCAACCCTTCAACCTCATCGGCAAGCCCGTTTTCAAACATCATGTCCACTCGTTTGTTTATTCTGCCATAAAGGTATTCGCGGTCCAGACTGATGCAGAATTTAACTGTGTCAAACGGTGTGTCTTCGGGGTGAGAATTTTTTATATGTTCACTTCTTGTAACCTTTGAAACCTTATACTGTTCAAGAGCTCTTATAACTCTTTTAACATTATTGGGATGAATTTCCATTGCTGACTGTTCATCAATTTGTTCAAGCATTGAATGAACATATTCATTCCCTTTTTCTTCTGCAAGCTTATAAAGCTCATTTCTGTACTCAAGGTCGGTTTCCCCCTCACTTAAACGGATTCCGCCGATTAAAGTGTCGATGTAAAGTCCTGTTCCTCCTGCAAGCACGGGAAGTTTACCTCTTGAGTATATATCTTCAATTACCTTTTTAGCATCATTGTTATAATCCGCCAGGCTATAGTTTACATCAGGCTCAACCACATCAATCATATGATGTTTTACTCCGCATTGCTCCTCTTCATCAGGCTTTGCGGTTCCTATATTCATTCTTTTATATACCTGCATCGAATCTGCGGTAACAACTTCACCGCCAAATTCTTTGCATATCTCAACCGCAAGTTTTGTTTTCCCCGACGCTGTCGGTCCGAACAAAACAAGCACGGGAATTTTTTTATTCATTACACTATCCTTTTGAATTCTTTTTCAATATATTTTTGAGAAAATGAAATAATAATCGGTCTGCCGTGAGGACAGGTTCTGATTTTTTCGTCAAACAAAACTCTGTCACAAAGCTCTCGCATTTCTCTGTCAGACAACTGATGATTTGCTTTTATTGCACTTTTGCAGGCAACGGTAAACAAGGCTTTGTTATACCACGAATTCGGGTCGGAATTCTCAGAAATAAGCTGAATTATTTCCGATACCGTATGAGGAATATTTTCTTCAACCATATTCTCCGGAATTTCTCTTATTATAAATTCATTATTCCCGAATTCGGATATATCAAATCCCAGCTTTTCCATTTTATCAATATTTTCTTTCAGAACTGCGGTTTCACTTGTGGAAAGTGAAATTGTTTCGGGGAACATAAGGGTTTGTCTTACCGCATTTACATTTGAAACAAGCTTCTCATAGTTAATTCTTTCGTGTGCTGCGTGCTGATCAATTAAAAACATTTTGTCATCTTTTTCAACGATTATGTAAGTGTCAAAAACCTGTCCGCAGATTTTATAATCTTCCTTGACAAAAGTTTCTTTAGCTTCAGGCTCGACGGTTATTGTTTCTTCCATTGTTACATTTTCAAAAACAGGAGCCTTCTCTTCTTTTTTGAATATTTCAATAAATTCCTTTGTGAAAGCCTCATCGCTTTTCGGCTTTGTTTCAGGTTCAAAAGCCGTTTTTTTACGGTGAAAAACAACTGAAGCATTTTCAACCGGTTTCGGTGCCTCAAAAACAGGAATTTTTTCTTCAACAATTTCTTTATCGGTGTCCTTTTCCTTTTTTGACTTTAAAAGCGCATTCTGCACCGCCCAGAAAACACTGCTGTGAATTACTCTTTCGTCGGAAAACTTAATTTCAAGTTTTGCCGGATGGACATTTATATCCGTCTGTGCGGAATTTACGTCTACATTTAACATAAACACCGGAAACTGACCGGTCATTATCATTGTTTTATATGCCTCTTCTGCCGCGTGAGTAACAGTTTTTGAACGTACCCATCTTTTATTTACAAACAAATTCTGCATATTTCTGTTAGGTCTTGAAGAATAAGGAATTCCTGCAAAGCCGTATACTTTTATACCCTCATAATTGTAGTCAACGTCAAGCATATTCATAGCAAGTTCTTTTCCGTAAACCGCCGCAAAAGCCTCTCTTGCATTACCGTTACCTGAAGAAAACAACACTTCTCTTCCGTTGTTTATAAGTCTGAAAGAAATGTCAGGATGTCCCAGAATCATTCTCTCCATTACATCTTTAACGTGAGAATATTCAGTCATATCCTTTTTCATAAAATTCATTCTTGCAGGAGTATTGAAGAACAAATCTTTAACGATTATTGTTGTTCCGTCGGGACAGCCTGCCTCCTGCTTTGAAACAACCCTTCCGCCGCTCATTGACATTGTTGTTCCGATTTCTTCTTCTGCTGTCTTGGTTATTATTTCAACATTAGAAACAGAAGAAATACTCGCAAGGGCTTCTCCTCTGAAGCCCATAGTATAAAGCGCAGACAAATCTTCTATTGACTTGATTTTACTTGTAGAATGGGGCAAAAAAGCTGTTTCAACCTCATCTGACGCTATTCCGCAGCCATTATCGGTTATTCTTATGTAAGAAAGACCGCCGTTTTTTATTTCGGCAATAATGGATTTTGCTCCTGCATCAACAGAGTTTTCCACAAGCTCTTTAACAACCGAAGCCGGTCTTTCAACCACCTCACCTGCCGCTATTTTATTTATGGTTTCTACATCAAGAAGATTTATTTTTGCCATAATTTTTCCTTTCAGATTTTGTCTGCCTTATTTTTAAGTTCAAACAACTTATTCATTGCTTCAATCGGAGAAAGAATATTTATATCAATCTTTTTGATTTCTTCTATAAGTTCATCTCTTTCGCCGTCAAACATATTTATGCTTAAATTTTCTTCAAACACAGGTGTGCTCTTTTTGTTTTCATATTTTCTGTCGGGAGCATCTGTTTCAAGATTTTTAAGAATAACCTTAGCTCGTTTTATTACATCATCGGGTACGCCTGCAAGCTTTGCAACTTCGATACCGTAGCTTTCGTCCGCTCCGCCTCTTACTATTTTCCTCAAGAAAACAATATCGTCATTTCTCTTTCTTGCGGTTATACAGTAATTCTTAACATTATCGATTTTTTCTTCAAGCTGTGTAAGTTCGTGATAGTGAGTTGCAAAAAGAGTTCTTGCACCCAGTTTTTTCTTGTCGGATATGTGTTCAACTATTGACCAGGCTATTGCAAGTCCGTCAAAGGTGGAGGTACCTCTTCCGATTTCATCAAGAATAATAAGACTTCTTTCGGTCGCATTTTTTATAATGTTTGAAGCTTCATTCATTTCAACCATAAAGGTACTCTGTCCCGAGGACAAGTCATCGGATGCGCCTATTCTTGTGAAAATCTTATCCACTATACCGATTCTTGCGGAGCTTGCAGGAACAAAGCATCCCATCTGCGCCATTAACACTATAATTGCAACCTGTCGCATATAGGTTGATTTACCCGCCATATTCGGACCTGTAATTATTGAGAACAAATCCTTATCCCTGTCAAGAATTGTATCATTCGGCACAAAAAGACAGTCTGTTATAAAATGCTCTACCACAGGATGTCTGCCGTTTTTGATTTCAATAACATCGCCGGGATCAACTTCGGGTTTAACATAATTATTTTTAACGGAAACCTCTGCAAAACAACAAAGAACGTCAAAAATTGCAATTACTCTTGCAGTTCTTTGAATTCTTGCAAGCTGACCTTTGATTTTTTCCCTTATTTCACAGAAAATCTGATATTCTCTGTTTACAATTTTTTCATCGGATCTTAAAACTATATCTTCAATTTCTTTAAGTTCGGGAGTTATAAATCTTTCTGCATTTACAAGAGTCTGTTTTCTTATGTAGTTTTCGGGAACTTTATCGTATTCCGATTTTGTGACTTCAATGTAGTATCCGAAAACCTTATTATAACTTACCTTAAGCTTTTTGATTCCCGTTCTTTCTCTTTCATAAGCCTCAAGCTCCCTTAACTTCCGGGTGCCGTTCTTTTTACCGTCCTTCCAGCCGTCAAGCTCTAAGTCATAACCTCTTTTAATGATATCTCCCTCTCTTATTGTAAGAGGAGCCTCGGGGTCAATTGCTTCATCAATTATTTTATAAATATCTTCAAGAAGATCAAATTCGGTATAAAGCTCTAAAATCAAGTTGCTTTCGCATTCGGAAAACACCTCGTAAAGCTTCGGAAAACTAAGAATTGAGTCTTTAAGAGCCAGAAGGTCACGACCGTTAACAGTCTGGTATTCGAGTTTTGAAACAAGTCGTTCAATATCGTTTATTTTCTTAAGTCCTTCTATCGCATCAGCTCTTAATGTATGTTTATTAAAGAGCTCTTCAACTGCATCAAGCCTTCTTTTTATGTGATTGCAGGAAACAAGAGGCTGTCTTATCCAGCCCGAAATCATTCTTCCGCCCATTGGTGTGCAGGTTCTGTCAAGCACGCTTAAAAGGGAGCCTTTTTTATTTCCGTCCCTCATTGTTTTAACAAGTTCAAGATTTGCCCTTGCGGTACTGTCAAGTCCAAGATACTGGGTTGAACTGTAAATCTGCACTTTTTTCATGTGGTCAAGATCTGTCATCTGCGTATCTTCAAGATACTTTAAAAGGCTTGCCGCAGAAACGTATGCAAGTTTATTTTCTTCAAATTCTTTTTTTGAAAATTCACCGTAATGCTTTACAATTATTGAATAGGCAGTTTCTTCCGTGTTTGCTTCAAAATACACCTTCTGCATAAATGCATTAAACTTATCCCTTATGATGCGCATAATTGAAGTATCTTCTTCAATTTCGTTGTTATAAATAATTTCAGAGGGGGCATATTTTGAAAGTTCGCTTAAAAGGTCTGATTTAGCACTTTCAGATGAGAAGGATGTTGAATAGAGTTCTCCTGTTGTGGCATCTGATGCGGAAAATCCGAAGTCTGAGCCGTTTTTACATATCATTACAATAAAGTTGTTTTTATTTTCGTCAACCGCATCGGGAAGAGTTATTGTTCCCGGAGTGATTACTTTTACAACCTGTCTTTCAACTATTCCCTTACACTGGCTTGGGTCTTGTGTCTGTTCACAGATTGCAACCTTATATCCCGCTTCTACAAGCTTTGCTATATATGGATCACAGCTGTGAAAAGGAACTCCGCACATCGGGGCTCTTTCCTCAAGTCCGCAATCTTTTCCCGTAAGAGTTATCCCAAGCACTCCCGACGCTGTTTCCGCATCTCCGAAAAACATTTCATAAAAGTCTCCCAGTCTGAAGAAAAGAATACAGTCTTTATAATTTTCCTTTATCTGCATATACTGCTGCATCATAGGTGTTAGCATTTTATTACCTCATTTTTGTTAATTCTATATCACATTACAGTATAACTTATTTCTGCTTTTTTTTCAATAGATTATTTTGTATAAAATTTATAAATTTACAGATAATAAAACGGGTGATTGCAATATGAAACATAAAAAAATAATTATACCTTTACTTTCAGGGGTATTTGCAGCAGGAATATATCTTCTGTCCGGGGTTATCGGCTCAGAATCAACTCCTGCGGAAACAAAAATATTTTTCAGAGAAAATCCTCCTCAGATTATGACCTTTGAAACCACATATAATCTTTGCGGTCACAAAACTGTATACAGCGCATCGGCTGATAAACACTACAAAACAAAAAATGAGGCAGAAGCCGATTATCCCGATTTTGAAACAGATACCTTTGCCGAAGATAAAATAACGCTGTCAAAAAGTGAGGAAAAATACTGTAATTCTCACTTTTATGCAATCTTAAACGAAAATATGATTTATATTTACTCAAGATACAGCGGAAAAGCTGAATACGGATTCCCAAAAGTAAGCAGCAGGCTTACCGAGGAAGAAATATCTGCACTTGAAAAAGGTATTGATTTCGACTCAAAAGAAAGTATGCTTTCCTTTGTTGAAGATTACACCTCTTAAATATTAAAAAACACTTGCATTTAAAGCGATTTTTATATATAATATAATAGTTATTTTATATACTGTGAGGTATTATGGGTAAGATTATAAGAGGTGTTTTTGACAAACACATTAAAAACAATTTTAATACTACTGCAATTATTGCAGCGGGAGGAACAGGAAGCAGAATGGGGCTTGACTTCAACAAGCTCTTTTTAATGATTGACGAAAAGCCTGTTCTTGCACACACTCTTGATGTTTTTGAAAAATGTCAGAAGGTTGATGAAATTGTAATTATCGCAAATGAAAATGATATACAGACTGTCAAGGAAATAGTTGAAGACTTTGGTTACACAAAGGTTAAAACTATAGCAACGGGCGGCAAAACAAGACAGGAAAGCGTGTATAAAGGATTGCTTTGTGTTTCTGAGGACACACAGGTTGTGGCAATCCACGATGCCGCAAGGCCGCTCGTTAACCCGCTTGTTATTAACCAGTGCATTGAAGCTGCAAGCGAATTCGGTGCAAGTGCCGCAGGAGTTCCCGCAAAGGATACTTTAAAGAGAGTTGACGGACAGAATATGATTACCGAAACCGTCGACAGAGAAAACATCGTTCAGATTCAGACGCCGCAATGCTTTAAAAAAGACATTATTATAAAAGCTCACGAAAAAGCGATTGAAGAGGGTTTTTCAACCACAGATGACTGTGCGGTAGTTGAAAAGTATGGCACAAAGGTTAAGGTTATTGCAGGTAATTCCCTTAATTTAAAGCTTACAACCCCCGATGACTACTATGCACTTTCAGCTTTTATTACATACAGAGGTGAGTTTGAATGAGAATAGGTCACGGAATTGATTTCCACCGACTTGCGGAGGACAGGAAGCTTATCCTTGGCGGTGTTGAAATACCTTATGAAAAAGGGCTCCTTGGTCATTCGGACGCAGACGTTCTTCTTCACGCTATATGCGATGCGCTTTTAGGTGCTGCAGCCAAAAGAGATATCGGTTATCACTTTCCCGACAACTCGGACGAATTCAAAGGCATTTCAAGTCTTGTGCTTTTAAAAAGGGTTAAAGAGATAATAAAGCCTTTTGAAATTGAAAACATTGATGCAACAATAATTGCACAAAAGCCAAAGCTTCTCCCTTACATTGAAAAAATGATTGAAAATGTGGCAGAAGCCCTTGAAACAGATAAAAATAAAATTAACATAAAAGCGACAACCACAGAGCACATGGGTTACTGCGGAAGCGGTGAAGGCATGGAAGCTCATGCAGTTTGTCTGCTGAAATAACGGAGGAAAATACATATGTCTAAAGAACAGAAAAAATTTGTTGAAGATATAACTTCAATGGATGTGGATTTTGCCAAATGGTACACCGACATCGTTAAAAAAGCTGAGCTTGTAAGCTATGCACAGGTTAAAGGCTGTATGGTAATAAGACCTTACGGCTACGCCATCTGGGAGAACATTCAGAAAATCCTTGACAAAAAATTCAAAGAGCTGGGACACGAAAACGTTTATATGCCTATGTTCATCCCCGAAAGTCTCCTTCAGAAAGAAAAGGACCACGTTGAAGGCTTTGCGCCCGAGGTTGCATGGGTAACTCACGGCGGAACCGAAAAGCTAACGGAAAGACTCTGCCTTCGTCCTACT
>CAZMHL010000082.1:0-8241 GCA_964566065.1 uncultured Eubacteriales bacterium | reverse complement strand
GGTCAGCTTACGGAAAAGGTAAGAAGAAGACCTTACAGTGTAGTTCTTTTTGATGAAATAGAAAAAGCGCACCCAAGCGTTTACAACATTCTGCTCCAGATTTTAGATGAGGGAAGACTCACCGACTCTCAGGGCAGAGTGGTAAGCTTTGAAAATACGGTTATTATCTTAACCTCAAATGCAGGTATTGGCTTTGGAACAGATTCCCTTGGATTTGTTTCTTCAGGCGAAACTCTTGACGATGTGGCAAATCAGAAGTTAAAACAGATTTTCAAACCCGAGCTTTTGAACAGAATTGATGAAACAATAATATTTAATAAGCTCAAAAAAGAGGATTTTGAAAAGATTTGTCGAATTGTAATAGGAGAAATAGAAAATGCCCTTCTTGAAAAGGGAATAACACTCGTTTTAACGGACAATGCAGTTTCCTGCCTTGCCGATAAAGGATACAGCGACAAGTACGGAGCAAGAGAGCTCCGCAGAACGGTTCAAAGAGAAGTCGGAAATGTTATAGCTGAAAGAGTTGTAACCGGACAGGCAACCTTTGGTACAGTTATTAACGTTGACGCAGTAGACAATAAAATAATTATTAAATAAATGAAAGAGGAGAATTTTTATGAAAAAGTTAGCAGCACTTTTAGTGGTATGTATGATGCTTTTGTCAACAGTACCGGCACTTGCAGACCACGTGAACCCCAACGTGCTTCCAACAGGTTCAATTGCAAACTACGGACAGTATTATGAAGACTTGAATGTTACAAGATACACTCCGTGGATCAGATTGTACCATATGGAAACATCTGAAAGATATGCAAAAGGCATACACGGCGGTGAGGGCGGTCAGGTTGTAATGAGTATCGCAGTATCACCTGTAAATCCTGATTATGTAATTATGGGTACAGATACCTCGAGTGCATGGCTCAGCCATGATGGCGGTGAAAACTGGCTTCTTGTTGACGACAACGTTAACACCTGGTCAATTCCTGACGTTAAATGGCATCCTTCAGATGAAAACAAGGTTTATATGGTTCAGGGCGACAGAGGCAATTACAGCGTTAAGACTTATGCTTCAACGGTTGGCGGTCTTTACAAATCTGAAGACGCAGGCTGGACATGGAAACAGATTTCAACACTTGACACTGTTACTCCCGGTAACCAGTCTGAAAACCTTATCTATTTTGACGGCGACGAAAATCTTTACTACCTTTCAGCAGAAGGCGTAATGAAATCAACAGACGACGGCGAAAGCTGGACCTGTCTCGGTAAGCTTGTTTCCGAAACAACAACAACCGATGTTGAAGCAGGCGAATCAACAGACACAGAAGCCGATTCAGACGCATCATCTGTTCCTACAACAAATTACTCTTTTGTAAGAGGCGATATGACAGATGAAGAGCTTACAGCTGCAGGCCTTGTTCAGGATAAAACAAAAGCCACATTCTCAATGTACGTTTCAGAGGACGGACAAACAATCGCAGCTGCAGTTTACAGCGGTCTTTATGTAACCTATGACGGCGGTGCAACCTGGGCAAGATCAGGCGGAGATACAACAGGTGTTAACTGTTACTCAATCGCAGTTGACACAACCAATGCAAACCATTGGGTAACAATTTTTGCGGGTAATAAAGCTTTTACAACAACAGACGCCGGTGCTAACTGGCAGTCAATGAATATAGCAACCTATAACAACGGTACATATTATGCAGGATTTGCAAAATTCGGTGCTCCGAAGGCTGACGGTACACCTACCTTGTATGTGATTTTCGGTAATATGAACAAGCCGTTTACATATGCTCTTGACGGAACAAGAACAGATTTTAATGCATACCTTGAAGAAAGAAAAACAGGCGGAGACTGGAAGAGACCTTCTTTAGTAAATTCAGACGACAGATTCCTTTTCGGTGCAAACGGTTACACCTGTGAAGGTCTTGCAGTATGCGACAGCGATCCAAATATTGTTTACTTCTCCTTCGGTGATATCCTTTACAAGTCAACCGACGGCGGAGCTACCTTTGAAAAGAAAAACTCAGGTTATTCAGGAAACTATGTAAGACAGTTCCTCTTTGATGATGATAACAGACTCTGGATTGCATTTACAGATAAAGGTCTTGGCGTAACTGATTATGCTTACGATGGCGAGGATCTTCCTACAGCTAAAATGATTGACTACAACGGAACAGCATCAGCAGTTGTAATTGATCCTAACAATGATCAGCACATTTACACAAACAGAGGCGGATGGACTTCACAGACACTTGTTGAATCAAAAGACGGCGGCGCATCCTTCAGCGTTGTTGAAGGTGTTGACAGCGGTGACTGGTCAATGCTTAAGTATATAGATGACAACACAATTATGACAAACCTCTATAAGAGCACAGACAACGGTGCAACCTGGGTAAGACATTCTTATACAAACGATGAAGGCGAAGAAGTAAATTACGACGTTTCTGCTATGAGCAATGTTGACAACAACATCCTTTACTCAAGAACAGGTCTTACAAATTCTAGTGCTTATATGCGTTCAACAGACGGCGGTGCAACCTGGAGAACCTATACAGTTCCCGGTCAGATTACAGACATTTATCCCGATGAATTTGATGCAAACACCTGCTGGTTCGGAACATATCCCGGCTACATTATAAAGGTTACTTACAGCACAATCACAGGTAATGCAACCAACAAAATCAGAAACGCAGATAATGGTATCCCGCTTATCGGTCAGTATGACTACGTTTCTATTCAGGCAATTGCACAGAATCCTAACGACAAAAACCACTTTGTTGCGGGCGGTAAGTCAACTCACGCAGGTCTTAAATCCTACGGTCTTATCGAATCAAAGGACGGCGGTGCAACCTGGTATCAGGTTAAAGGCTTCAAGGGTATTATGAACGTTCAGACACTTCAGTTCTCACCTGTTTCAACAGAAGTGTTCATCGGAACCTGCTCAAACGGTACTCTCGTTTATGACTACTCAAAATATTCACCAACAGACAACAGTGTAATTTTTGATATGGACGGACTTGATGTTGAAGCTCCCGAAACACTTACAGGTAATTACGGCGATGTTGTAACACTTCCGACAGTTGATGTTGATGCAACAGTTAAGTTCAACGGATGGCTTCAGGAATACACAACCTACGATTTCTACGGCAATCCTGCAAAGGTTGTAAAGGAATATGCTCCGGGAGATGAATTTGTGGTTGAATACACAGATATGACTCTTAAAGCAAGCTATAACTACGTAACTGAAACTGCGTTTGAATTATCCGAAGACAACGGCGAAAGCTTTAAAGAAATGTTAAGACTCAAGAGCGGAATTATCAAAGCAACTGTTCCTGTTACAACAACAGGCACAGCAGTTCCTGTTCTTGGACTTTACGATATTAACAACCCTGCAAAGGTTATCAAATTTGCAATCGGCAGTTCAGTAACTGTTGACGGAACCGCTCAGGTTTCAGCTGAAATTGACCTTACAGGAGTTGACACAACAGACACAATTCTTAAATACTTCGTTTGGAACAGCCTTGATATGGCAGCACCATTAAGAATCGTAGAAGCTATAAAATAATTTTTTGGATGTAAAAAACTCCCAAATCGCAAAAAGAACCGTGATTTTGCCGGGTGTCCCTCAGGACACCCGGCAGTTTTATTGTATAACGAAAACCACCGGCTTAGCCGGTGGTTCAAAAAAGGCTTTTGCCGTTAAGAAAATCCGCCGCAGCGGCAGGCTCCCTGTGTAAGGGTGGCTGTCGCCGTAAGGTGACTGAGGGGTTGCTTGAGCGTGTATATTGCAATCCCTCCGTCACGGCAAGCCGTGCAGCCGCATCTGTGGCGGCAGAGCAAGCTTGCGGCCGGCAGATTGTTCGGTGGACTTTCAGTCCCGCCGGTAATTATGATTGTATAACGAAAACAAATGCCGACGGATTTGTCGGCATTTGCACCATTTTTCTTATTTATTCTTTATTTAATTCCTACCCATACAATCATTTCACTTGCGCCGCGGTTGGCAAAGGCAAAGTATGGAATGAATTTGAGGGGGATTTCTTTAAAGTCGTTTGTGTATTCGCTGTACAGTGCGTTGCTTTGAACTTTTTTAAGACCGGTGGCTTTAAGAATGGGAGCATTGTATTCTTTGGCAAATTCAATGTCAAAACGGCAGTCGGAAGAAATACTTATGCTTCTTAAATACTCTCCATTGTCAACCCCTTCAAGACAGTATACAAATGGACCGTAGGTTACTGCCACTCTTCCTGCATTGTTCTGGACGGCCGCGTTTGCCTCAATAAGCCTTACTTTCATTTCAAAATCAATGTTAATTTCATTTGTATTTTCTAAATAAAGATAACCGTTTTTAAGCTCGTATTTTTTGTCTGCGGTAAAGCTCTTGCACCAGGAGGGGAGTCTTACGGCAATTTTTTTAAAGGATGAATTTTCAAGACTGATTTTAACCTTGCCGTCATTGGGGTAATTTGTTTTCTGAATCACCTTTACTCCGTTGATGTTACTTTCCGATGCCATAAACTGCTGAATAAAAAGGGTGTCTTCATTATAATTGTACATGAGGTTTCCGATTGATGAAATAAAGCGGATAACGTTGGGAGGACAGCAGGAGCACCAGAAAAGCTCAACCCTTTCCATAATTGGAACGTGTCTTTTTCCTTTTTTATTTGCCATTGATGTGTCAACCGAATAAAACTGCGGGTCAACCTCAAGAGGATTTTCGTAGAAGAACGCCTTTCCGTCAAGAGAAACACCTGACAAAAATCCGTTGTAAATAACTCTTTCGACAATGTCTGCATATCTGCTGTCAATGGTTAATTTCTGCATTTTCATACAAAAGAGAGCAAGGGAAATTGCCGCACAGGTTTCCGCGTAAGCAGTTTCGTTGGGCAGATAGTAGGACGATGTAAAGGCTTCGCCGTGATAGGTTGAACCTATACCGCCCGTGATATACATTTTTTCGTTTATAACATTTTCAAAAATCGCCTTGCAGGCTTCAAGGTATCCCTCTTCGCCAAGCTCTGCCATATCTGCCATTGCAGAGTACATATACATAGCTCTTACCGCGTGACCTTCTGCGGTTCTCTGGTCTTTCAGAGGCATATGGTGCTGGTCGTAATATTCGTTTGCGTACTGTGGATAAGCGTTGGTGTCCTTGTCGTTGTTACCTCTTTTTTCAACAAAGAATTTAAAAAGCTTTAAGTGCTTTTCATCTTTTGTCAGCTCATAAAGTCTGTAAAGCGCAAGCTCAATTTCAGGGTGACCGCAGGTAACAAATGCCGCCGAATCCTCTTCAACAAAAACCTTGTAAATGTAGTCGGCATATTTACACATTGCCTTTAAAAGGGCATCCTTGCCCGTTGCATTAAAGTAGGCAACCGCCGCCTCAAAAAGGTGACCTGCGCAGTAAAGCTCGTGCTGATCTCTTTGTGAAAAACGTTTTTCGTCAGTTCTTACAATAAAGTAACTGTTGAAATAACCGTCCTCACACTGATTTTTAACAATGTTGTCAATGGCTTCGTCGCAAAGTCTTTCAAGCTCTTTGTTGCCGGTCTTTTCAATAATGTATGCTGCGCCCTCAATCCATTTTGCTACATCCGAATCCCAGAAAAAGTGGATATCTCCGTCTTTTTCATTATTCCAGTCACATTCAAGTGCTTTGAAACGTGTGCTTTTAAACTGATTGTAAACCGCCTTTGTCGTCACGTTTTCATTTAATTCCTGTCTGTTTTTCCAGAATCCGTCCGTAATATTTATATCTTTAAAATTAACCTGTTTGTTCATTGCTGAATTGTCCTTTCTTTTGTAAGTTTGTTTTCGCCGCTTGCTTCAAATCCCGCATTTAAACAAAGGGCGCAGTTTACACATCTGTTAGGGTTTCTTAAATACTCAGTTTCTTTTTTTCTGACTTTCGGGAGGATTATGACACCGGGAGCATTTTAAGGGACATCCTTTCAAAAAGACGCTCGTTCTTATTCCCGGTCCGTCAAAAACCGAAAACTCCTCGGTTGAAAAACAATACCGTTCATAATTTTTCACCTTTACTTTATTATAAAGTCAGTTAATTGACAAAACAAGAAAAAATTTATATAATAATAGACAAAAGTTATCTTTTTGACGGGCAGATAAATTTTCCTCGTCAGTTGATAAACAGATTAAGGAGTATAATATGTCAATTTATCAGCCAACCAACTCACTTGGCAACTATAATTACAATGCCTGGTATTATGATAATTGCGAGTGGCACTATCACTTTCACACGAATTATGAGGCAATTTACGTCGAAAAGGGCTTTGTTGAAGCGGAAATTAACGGAAGAAAAATAATAATCAGCGAGGGCGAATTTGCAATGATACTTCCGAACCAGTTTCACTCTTACAAAACCCCGGAAAGTTCAAAAGCATGGGTTGGAGTTTTTTCTTCCGATTATGTAAGGGATTTTCACAAAATTGCAAGAAACAAAACAACTTCAAATCCCGTCTTTAAATGTGAAGAGGGAATTAAGGAATATCTTGTAAAGTACCTGATTTTTCAGGGAACTCCCGACAGAATGGTTTTAAAATCCTGCCTTTACGCCCTTTGCAGCGAGTTTTCAAAAAATGCACAGCTTGAGGAAACGGGAATTGCATCAAGCGTCATTTCTGAAATTTTAAAATACCTTGCAGAAACTCCCGAAAGCAATATGACAATGAAAGACCTTGCAAAGCATTTTGGATATGAATATCACTATTTTTCAAGGTTTTTCCATAAGTGCTTCAATATGAATTTCCGTCAGCTTGTAAATATTTTTAAAATAAGCAGAGCAATCGAGGAACTTACAAACACCGAAAGAGCGGTGACAGATATTGCCCTTGGAGCAGGTTTTTCAAGCATAAGAAGCTTTAACAGAGTGTTTTTGAGCCATACGGGGTATACGCCCACACTGTACAGAGAAAAAGTTTTTTAATGACCAAACCCGTGTTGGATTGTTGTATGGAATAAAATTACATTTTTTGCAATGTATTTTCATATTTTTTTCAATTTACATAGCACAAATTTTAATGTATTATAATATTATAGGAGGAATGGATATGAAAAAAATATTAAGTTTATTGCTTGTGTGCAGTATGGTTCTTTCAATGGGAATTACCGCTGCTGCAGCGACAAAAGTTTATGATTATTCAGGGGATATTCCCGAGGGCGATCCCGCAAGATTTTACCCATACACAATTGACCAGATTGCAACAAGATATACTCCCTGGTTTGTTCAGTGGGCAAGGCAGAAAGAAGCTGAATATGCAACCGGTGCAAGAGGCAGAGACGGCAATCAGCAGGTTATGGCAATTGCATCATCTCCCGTAAATTCCGACCACGTTCTTTTCGGAACCGACTCATCGGGCGTATGGAGAAGCACTGACGGCGGAATTAACTGGTTTGTACTTGGTGAAAACAACAACAGCTGGAACGTAACAGATATTGTGTGGAGTCCTTATGACGAAAATGTGGCATTCTGCGTTCAGTCACCTCACAGAAAATATTCAAGCTCCGTTACCAAGTCGCCAAGAACATTCCTTGACGGACTTTATAAAACAACCGACGCAGGTAAAACCTGGACCCTTGTTCTTCCAAAAGACTTTATCTCGGAGGCCTGCAGTAACGGAATTGTAAAATACGATAAATACGGCAACATTTTTGCGCTTTCATCAGAAGGTCTTTATAAATCAGCAGACGACGGCGATACATGGACTCTTGCAGGCGACGGATTTGTTGTTAAAAATATGGGCACATACTCACTTCATCTTTTTGATGATGAGGGACAGAGAATGTTAGTCGGCGTAACCGGCGGTCTCAGCTATACTGAAGACGGCGGCAAAACCTGGACAAACTTAAGCATTGACGATGAAAAAATGACAGACTGTACATCGGTTACGGTTGACCCTCTTGATGAAAATCACTGGATGGCTTGTTACAGAGGCGCAGAGCATAAGGTTCAGGAAACCTACGACGGCGGAAAAACCTGGTCAAAGGTTAACTATCTCGAAGGAAAGGATGCACAGATAATCCGCTACGTTCTCAAAGAAGACGGAACTACAAGACTTATTCTTGTTTATGCCTCAGTTGCAATTCCTTTTAAATATTCAGATGACGGCGGCAAAACCTGGATTACTCCAAATATTGCACAGAGAGATATAGCATATAACAATTACGGAAACGGTTATGCCTGTGAAGGTCTTTTTGTAGATAAAACACAGCCGGGCGTTG
>CAZMHL010000081.1:0-8270 GCA_964566065.1 uncultured Eubacteriales bacterium | reverse complement strand
TTCGTCACCTGCACAACCGATAAAGTCGGCATACATAAGTTCTACAAGAGCACGTCCGCCTGAAAGCGCATAACCTACTGCGGTACCTACAATTGCGGCTTCTGCTATAGGTGAGTTAAAGAGACGGCAGTGTGGGAATGCATCCATCATTCCGCGGTAAACCGCAAATGCTCCGCCCCAGTCACGGCAGTCTTCGCCGTAAGCAATAAGTGTAGGGTCTTCATAGAAGCGGTCATAAATAACTTCCGAAAGAGCGTCACGAAGGTTATAAAGCTTCATTTTTGATACGGGTTTTCCGTCAACTACCGGGCAACGGCTCTTTTCCTTTATTTTCTTATAAGCCGGAACTTCTTCAAGAGGCATATTAACCTCGGGCTCACGGTCATCAAATTTTTCAACCTTTTCGTTTGAGAACATCATTCTTTCAACAACCGCAGGGTCTTTTCTGAAATCCACGTAAGGACTTACCTGAGGGTCAGATGCAGCCTTGCAGATCATTGTCATACGTTCTGTTGTTTCTGCGAGAATTTCCTCGAAGCTTGAATCAGAAGCAACACCGGCATCAACAAGACCTTTTCTGTATGTGATAATCGGGTCAATTGCCTGCCAAGCTTCGATTTCTTCTTTTGTACGATAAGCATTCTGGTCAGATACTGAATGACCCGAATAACGATATGTAAGAGTATCAAGCATAACCGGTCCTTCGCCTGCACGTAAAATTTTGAGTTTACGTTCCATTGCATCAATAACTGCAAGCGGATTGAAACCGTTGATACGTTCTGCATAAAACTGTGTAGGACTTACGCCTGAGCCGATACGGGCAAGCATATCGTAACCCATTGTTTCTCCTCTTGTCTGGTCACCCATACCATAGGAGTTATTGAACACGTTGTATAAAATAGGCATTCCGCCTTTATGGCTTTCCCAAAGGGTGTTGAACTGATCCATTGCGGCAAAGTTCATAGCTTCCCATACCGGTCCTCGAGCCATTGAGCCGTCACCTGAGTTACAAACTACTATACCCTGTTTACCGTTAACCTTTTTAAAGAGAGCGGCGCCTGTTGCAATTGCGGCAGATCCGCCAACAATAGCATTGTTTGGATAAATACCGAAGGGAAGGAAGAAGGCATGCATTGAACCGCCCATACCTTTATGGAAGCCTGTTTCACGGGCAAAAATTTCAGAAAGTGTTCCATAGAGAATAAAGCGGATTGCAAGTTCCTTTACGTCGCTTACCGGACCGAGCTTTTCGGTTGCACGAAGAGCCGAGCCGCCAAGGAAACCTTCCATTATTGTCATAAGTTCCTGTTCGCTTAATTTATGAATACAGGACAATGCTTTTGCAAGAATTTCGGAATGGCTTCTGTGTGAACCGAAAGAAAAGTCATTCCGGTCAAGAAGATAAGCCTGACCTACAGCAGCCGCTTCCTGACCTACTGAAAGATGAGCAGGTCCCGGATATGTAGTTTCAATGCCGTTATATACGCCCTGTGTCTTTATGAGACTGAGCATTGTCTCAAACTCTCTCAATACAGTTATGTCACGGTAAATACGAACAAGGTCATCATCACTGTAACGTTTTCTTTCTTCTGCAATTGTTTTTTTGTATGCGTTTACAGGTATGTCTTTAAATTTGATTTTTCCCGGAGCAAGAGTCTCCGCAGGATCAACAAATAAATTTTTTGGCATTTTATAATTCCTCCTTAAATATGAAATATAGCTTCTCTTATAATTTCAGCAACCGTAGGATGCGGGAATACAAGCTTCTGAAGTCTGCTTGGTGTAAGCTCTGTATCAACCATCATTGTTGCGGTCATAATGATTTCCGATGCATAAGAGCCAACAATATGGCAGCCTACAAGACGATTCTTTTCAGTATCAACAACAATTTTGATAAATCCTTTGCCGCCCTCGGTTTCTGCAAGGTAACGACCTGCATAAGACATAGGGAGCTTAACCTCTTTTACTTTCATTCCCTGCTTTTCAGCATCAGCCTTACTCAAGCCAACACTTGCAACCTCAGGGTCTGTGTAAATAACCGACGGAATAACATCATAGCGCATTTCATCGGGTTTTCCGAGCATATGGTTAACTGCAACTTCTGCTTCTCTGTACGCTGTATGAGCGAGCATCAGTTTGCCGTTACAGTCGCCGATTGCATAAACACCTGAAATGTTTGTGCAAAGATGACGGTCTGTTTTGATTGCCGCTCTGTCCATTTCAAGCTGAAGGGATTCAATTCCTATTCCTGAAGTTGACGGCTTACGTCCTGCTGAAAGAAGAACCTTATCGCACTTGATTTCTTTCTTTTCGCCGTTTTCCTCAAAAACAACGCTATCTTTTTTAACCTCAAGGACCTTGCAGGAAAGCTTGAATACCATTCCTTTTTTCTCAAAGGCATCTGTAAGCACCTTACAGATTTCAGGGTCGGTTGTGCCTGCAATTTTAGGCATCATTTCTATTACTGTAACACAAACGCCTACGCTTGCAAAATAGTAAGCCATTTCAAGACCGATAACACCGCCGCCGATTACAACAACATTCTTTGGCAGAGTTTTTTCGTCAAGAACCTCGCGGTTTGTTACAACAAAGCCCGACTCCAATCCTTCTTTAAGTCCCGTCACAGGGGGAACAACGGTTTCGGAGCCTGATGCGATTGCAAGTCGGCTTCCTTCGTAAATTTCTCCGTCTGCCTCTACCTTAAAGCCGTTATCTCCTCTGCCCTTTATTACAGCGTTTGCGGAAATAACCGTAACTTTATTTCCTTTCATTGTGGCACCAACACCTGCAACCAAGGTTTTTACCACTTTGTCTTTTCTTTCCACAACCTTTGCATGGTCATAGGTCACTCCGGTTGTTGTAACACCGAAAGCTTCACTTTCTTTTGCATGACGGTACATTTTTGAAGAGTTCAAAAATGTTTTTGTAGGAATACAGCCCTCGTTAAGGCAGGTACCGCCAAGTGCCTTTTTTTCAAAAAGAGCAACCTTCATACCGCCCTGCGCCGCACGCTCGGCACACAAATATCCGCCCGGACCGCCGCCTACAACCAACAAGTCAAATTTTTCCATAAGTATATCTCCTTATTTCGCAAGAAGCGTTGTAAAATTTTCAAGATTATAGCCAAGTTCTTTCTGGAACCTTGCAGCCGGAGTTCCGTCAACCGCACGGTGGTCGTATGTAAGGCTGAGTCCCATTGCAGGGTAAACAGAAATTGTTCCGTCTGCGCCTTTTCTTACTCTGTCAACAGTTCCGCAAACTCCCAAAATTCCTGTCTGCGGCGGATTGATAACGGGAGTGAATGATTCGACTCCCAGATTACCGAGATTTGAAACAGTAAATGTTCCGCCCGTAAGCTTATCGGGACTGATATTTCCTTCACGGCACTGAGCTGCAAGCTCTTTTACTGCCTTTGAAATTTCAAGAAGGCTCATTTCGTCCGCGTGGAAAATTGTAGGTACCATAAGGCCTCTCGGTGTATCTACCGCAACTCCCAGGTTAACGTGCTTAAACAAGCGGATGTTGTTATCGTCAAGCATATGCGCATTTAAATCAGGATGATTTTTAAGTGTTCTTGAAACTGCATACAAAACAATGTCACCAAGGGTAATTCCCGAGCATTCGTCATCTGATGCTTTAAGAAGCTTTCTGTATGCAAGAATCTGTGTTGCATCAAAGGATGTATTGTGAGTAAGCTGTGCCATTGTAGACAGCGATGTGTGCATTGATTTACTGATTGCACGGCGAATTCCGCTGAATTTAACATCTTCGTATTCTTCATTTGCCGATGTCACAGGAGCAGCCTCTGCTTTTTCAACCTTTGCAACAGGGTTATTCATAAGTTCTCTTATGTCACGCTCAATAATTCTTCCCGACGGACCTGTCGGTGTTGCCATTGATGGGTCAACACCTGCGCGTTCTGCAAGTTTTCTTGCTCTCGGGGAAATTGCTCCCGATTTTTCCTGAACAACAGTCTGCGGAACAGGTGTCTGAGCCTTTGGTGTTTCTTCTTTTACCGGTTCTTCAGCCTTTGGTTCTTCAACTGCCGCACCGTTTGGGCGAAGAGCAGAACAATCATCATCGGGATTTCCCACTGCACACACATTTACAAGACAGGGAACCTCGTCTCCATCCTGATAAAAAATTTCAAGCAATGTGCCTTCTTCTGTGGATTCACATTCAAAGCTCGCTTTGTCTGTTTCATAAGTGAACAAAATGTCTCCGACTTTAACCGGGTCTCCGACTTTCTTTTCCCATGCACCGATAATACAGCTTTCAACTGTAATACCTGCCTTGGGCATAATAACAGCGTTTGCCAAAAATAACACTCCTTACATTTATTTTTATATAGTTTTAAAGCAGTGTGGTTCCTGCTTTTTTTGCCGCATTTAAAAATTCTTCAGGCATCTGGTCATCTGTTATGATGTAATCTGCATCACTAAGTTGAGCAAATGTATAAGGCATAAGGCGGTTAATCTTTTCCGCTCCGCACATCATAACACTTGTTCTTGCTTTTTTTATAATCATTCTCTTTATGAGCATATCAAGCTCCGCACCGCAGGTGAAGCCTGAATTTTCCGAGTATCCCGAAACACCGATAAAAGCAAGATCAATATTTATTTTATCAAGCATTTCAATTGTGTTCTGCCCCGAAACCGCCATATTTTTGCGGTTCATTACACCACCGCAAAGGGTAACCGTCGGATTGTGCAGACGGCAAAGTTCAAGGGCAATTCCCGGGCTTGTGGTAACAATATTAAGATTGATGTCGGGCATATTCTGTGCAAGAACAAGATTTGAAGTTCCCGCATCAAGGAAAACCGAGTTATAGGGTTGAATAAGCTCAAGAGCTTTTTTCACCATTGAAAGCTTTCCGGGATTGTTCTCTTTCATTCTTATATGAAAATCCACATCGTCTTTATAATGAGCAAACGTTACAACTCCGCGATGTTTTGTAACAAACCTCTGCTCCTCAAGAGCATTCAGGTCACGGTGAATCGTCATAAGTGACACATCAGGAAAAAGCCCCTGAAGTTCTTTTATGGTTACAACATTTTTCTCCTCAACATACGCCTTTATACGTTCCTGTCTGATTAGGTTCATAATCCCCTCCGTTAAGAAATGTTAACTTTATAACATTATTTTAACATATTTTATCACTTTTTATCATTTTTGTCAACGAAACTGTTGACTCTTTTAAAAAAACATTTTAAAATAATAACAGTTACTAAAAAGCGAAAGGTAAATCTATGATTAAAAAGCTGAAATATTACATAAGTGACGGTCTTGACCCATACAGGAACCTTGCAATTGAAAAATATTTATTTGACACTGTAGGAGATGACTGCTTAATTCTATATTTATGGCAGAACAAAAACACCGTTGTTATCGGCAGGAACCAGAACCCCTGGGCAGAGTGCAACTGTTCCCTTTTAAGCGAAGAAGGCGGAAAACTTGCCCGACGACTTTCGGGAGGCGGTGCTGTTTTTCACGACATTGGAAATTTAAACTTTACTTTTTTGTGTTCAACTGAGAATTATAATACAGAAAAACAAATGAGCGTAATTAAGGAAGCATGCAGTTTAGCAGGAATTGAAACGGAGCTTTCGGGCAGAAATGACATTCTTGCAGAGGGCAGAAAATTCTCAGGCAACGCCTTTTACAACTCTAAAGGAAAATCATATCATCACGGAACTTTGCTTATCTGTGCTGATACTGAAAAAATGACGAGATATTTAACTCCCACAAAAGCAAAGCTTGAAGCAAAGGGAGTTAAATCGGTCAAATCAAGAGTTGTCAATCTATCTTCCCTATCAATGGGACTTACCTGCAAGGATATGATTGAAAATATGCTTTCATCCTTTAAAACGGTTTACGGACATTCAGCAGAGCCTTTTAATATAAGAGAAAATGAAAAAATTTCTCTTCTTGAAGAAAAATTCAAAAGCAAAGAGTTTATTTACAAAAGCACAATTCCATTCACCTTTTCCTGCGAGGGATATTGCAAATTCGGACACATTCGCATACTTCTTGAAATAAATGAAGGTGAAATAGCAAACGCACAGGTTTTTACAGACTTTATGGATGCAGACATTGCCGAAAAAACAGAAAGTGCTCTTAAAGGTTGCTTTTTTGAAACACATAAAATAAGAGAAGAGCTTTTGAAAACTCTTCCCGAAAAAGTTGCACAAGAAATTGTGAATATTATTAATAATTAAACCTCAAAATGGTCTGTATCACTTTTTTGGTGAAACAGACCATTTGATATTTTTATAATTCCACAACTCCGATACCGTCATTAATAATGGTTATTTTGGTTCCGTAGCTTTCAGACATTTTTACATATCTTTCTATTATGCCTCTGTCTTTACATACTCTTGGATTTCCCAGTCTGTATCTTGGTTCTCCGAAACCAGGCTCTATGGGAGGAAGCTCAAGCTTGTAAGGACGATTTTTCTTAAACAGATGTTACTGCACCGGTTATTCTTTCAGGAGTTTATTCAAATCCATTTTAATTACCGAATCCACAACATATTTGTTTGTTGCCCGTCTCATTTTTATTGCAGAGCTTTCAAAAGTAATGTAAAGATAATCCCCCACTCCGGAAATCTCCTCAGCATTAGACGGACCTTTCACTTTTCTTTTAAGCTTAAGGCTGATAACGGGAACTTTTTTATCTGCCATTACTACGAATTTTTCTGTGTTTTCGGTTTTAGTTGTATCATATACTCTGAATTCACTGGCTTTTGTCCCCTGAGAAGCTGTTGCAACAATATGCCCTTTAACAAAAGTAAGTCCCTGGATTATATTGCAGTCTTCCAATTCGTAAACAAATTCGGGAACATAATCATACTTCTGATTCTCAACTTTAAATTTCTGTGCAAATCCGCTTGGTTGCATGGAATCAAGCTTATAGCATCTTATGAGAACATTAAAATTTTCGTCTGCCTTTTTTTCATAACGGGCTTTTCCGGGCTGATAATAATTGCCTGACAATAAATATCCGTCAGAAATTTCAATAAAGGAATTCAATACATTCTCATTGCCCATAGTAAGTTTGATTATTTCCTCAACCTTTAAATCCCCTCTGCTTCCTTCAGCATCTATTGAAGAAAGGGAAATTCTATATATTTCCGTGCCTATTGCAATAAAAAGGCTCTTATCATCAATGGCAAGACCGCTGAAATGTGCTGTTGACTTGTTTCCGTTAGCAAGTGTTACTCTGTACTGTGCCGTCATTTTCCCTGTTTTTGCATTAACAACAAAGATTTTAGACGGTGCTACATCACTGTACCCCGAAAGGTAAAATTCATCAGTATCTTTTCTGTAAGCAATTCCCTGAGGAACAAATGTCTCCTGAAGCCCGGGTATTACGAAACCTGCTTCAGACATAGAATTAAATTCCCCGAATTCAGAATATTCAACATAAGATTCAAGATATCCGTTCTGTGTCCATTCAACACCTTCAGGATGCTTTTCATTGGAAAAAAAGTAAAGAACACGGTTAACATCATCCCATCTCATTTCACAGTCAAGAGCATGGCAGATGCCGTACTGAGAAACGAAAACCCTGTCATTCTTCATCGGAAAATTAACAACACACGTTTTTGCTTTTCCGTCCACATAACATCCATCGCCAACTGTAAAGGTTGTAACACGGTCCCCCTTCTTTACAGTTACAGTCTGAGTTTCATCTTCCCAGGAAACTTCGCATCCTGCTGCTTCGCAGATTGCGCGTACCGGTACAAACTGAATGTGGTTATCCGTTTCCTCAAAGGTGGAACCATCAGGCATTGCTGTTTTAATATTTGTAAAAGGCTGTTCATCGGGAAATATAATCTCTTTTCCGTCAAGCACCACTTTAAGACTTGTCTGTACTGCAGTTTCTTCCGCAAGCACAACAGTTGGAGCTATCATTATAACTGTCAATATAAATATCAATATTTTTTTCACATTTATCTCCCTTTTTATAATTCCACAACTTCGATGCCGTCATTATTAATGGTTATTTTAGTTCCGTAGCTTTCAGACATTTTTGCATATCGTTCAATTATGCCTCTGTCTTTGCACACTCCGGGATTTCCCAGTCTGTATCTCAGTTCTCCGAAACCAGGCTCTATGGGAGGAAGCTCAAGCCTTGTAAGCTCGCCGTTTTCCATTCCAAAATATGGAATCACAGCCTCCATCATTCTCTTATCGGTAAGAAGTCCTACCGTTTTATTCCGCAAGATAAGTATCAATCAGCTGCTGAATTCCTCTGATTTCATTTT
>CAZMHL010000080.1:0-8336 GCA_964566065.1 uncultured Eubacteriales bacterium | reverse complement strand
TTGCCTGTGGCAATCGCTTATCGCCGACCGAACCGGCAGGTGAGACCAGGGGAGTGAAGTGTTTAATAAAACACTTTTTATCAACAAACAATTGCAAAAAAGTTAAAAATAGGTTATACTAAAAAGCGAGGTGATTTATATGGCAGCGGAATTTACCGTTAATCTCAAAAAAATAGTTGACAGATACAACCTTGAAATAATTACCTGTCACGAAAGTATAGATAAAATCAATGTGGAAAGCACCGACGTTTTAAGACCGGGACTTCAGGTTACAGGCTTTCTTGAATATTTTGATGCAAAAAGAATTCAGATATACGGCAAAGCAGAGCTTACCTATATTAAAAATTTAACCGATGAGGAAATAGACGAGCATCTTTGCAATATGTTTAAATTAGGCGTTCCTGCAATTATTGTAACAAGAGGACTTGAAATTCCCGATGCTATAAAAATTTCATCCTTAAAGCATTGCGTTCCCGTGCTTCGCACAAAGGAAACCACATCGCGCTTTATGAGTATGCTTATCAGCTTTTTGAATGTAGAGCTTGGCGAAAGAATAACAAAACACGGTGTTCTCGTTGAAGTATACGGCGAGGGAATTCTTATTTTGGGCGAAAGCGGAGTAGGTAAAAGCGAAACCGCAATTGAACTTATCAAAAGAGGTCACAGACTTATCGCCGATGACGCGGTTGAAATCAAAAAGGTTTCTGCAATCTCTCTTGTAGGCACAGCACCTGAAATTATACGTCATTTTATTGAGCTTCGCGGAATAGGTATTGTTGACGTGAGAAATATTTTTGGTATGGGTGCCGTAAAGGAAACAGAAAAAATCGACCTTGTTATATCTTTAGAGCAGTGGGATGAGCATAAAAAGTATGACAGGCTCGGTCTTGAAAATGATTTTATAAACATTCTTGACATTGACCTGCCTCATCTTACAATTCCCGTAAGACCCGGAAGAAACCTTGCAATCATCATCGAGGTTGCGGCAATGAACAACAGACAGAAGAGAATGGGGTATAATGCGGCGGAAGAACTTAACAAGCGATTAATGGACGATATGGAAAAAAGAATGAAAGAAATGAAGGAGAATTAAAATGTATTATATCGGTATAGATTTAGGCGGAACAAATGTTGCAATCGGAATTGTAACAGAGGACGGAAAAATTGTTGACAAAAAAAGCTTTCCTACAAATGCAGGCAGACCGTGCAGCGATATGGCAAAGGAAATGGCTGAAACAATTCTTGGACTTTTAAAGGCAAACAATGTTTCTGTTGACGATGTAAAATCAATCGGTGTAGGAAGTCCCGGCTCAATTAACAAAGACGATGGAGTTATTATTTATTCAAATAACCTTAATTTTGAAAATGAGCCTTTAAGAGCAGAAATTCAGAAATATATTGATAAACCTGTTTACATTGACAACGATGCAAACTGTGCAGCGTGGGCAGAAGTAATGGCTGGTGCCGCAAAGGGCATTGACAATGCAATAATGATTACCCTCGGCACAGGTGTCGGCGGCGGAATTATTGTAAACGGCAGACTTTACAGCGGATTTAATTTCTGCGGCGGCGAGCTTGGTCATACAGTTTTAGTAAAAGACGGCGAACAGTGCACCTGCGGAAGAAAGGGTTGCTGGGAAACCTATTCATCTGCAACAGCCCTTATAAGAATGACAAAAACCGAAGCGGAAAAGAATAAAGATTCAAAAATGTGGAATCACTTAAAAGAAGGCAAGTTCAACGGGAGAACAGCATTTAATGCAATGAGAGAAGGCGACGAGAGCGCTAAAAAGGTTGTTGATGAATACATAAGCTATCTTGCCTGCGGAATTGCAAATATGATTAATATTTTCCAGCCCGAAGTGTTTGTAATCGGCGGCGGTGTTTCTAACGAGGGTGAACCGTTACTTGCCCCTTTAAGAGAACTTGTTCCTCAGCAGACTTACGGCGGCGGAAGAATACCAACCACAAAAATCGTTAAGGCTACAATGGGAAATGACGCAGGTATTGTAGGAGCAGCATTATTAAGAGAGTAGGGATTAATATAAAGAATTTGCAGGAAATTTGTTCAAACATTCTTACAAATGAACCTATGAAGAACCACACAACCTTTAAAATAGGCGGAAATGCAGAAATTGTGCTTCTGCCCGAAACAGTCCCGGAAATGGTTGAAATAATAAAAAATACGGAAAATCCGTTGGTTTTGGGCAAAGGCTCAAATGTTCTTGTGAGCGACGGGGGAATAAAAGGAATTGTGGTAATAACCGAAAAAATCACAGGCTTGTCAATTGACGGAAATGTTATAAAGGCAGACTGCGGAGTTATGCTTTCAAAAATTGCAAATCATGCACTTGAAAATTCACTTGAGGGTTTTGAATTTGCATCAGGCATCCCCGGAACGCTTGGCGGTGCGGTTTTAATGAATGCGGGTGCTTACGGCGGAGAAATGAAGGATGTTATTAAAAGCGTAACCTATTGCGACGAAAAAGGTGAGGCTTTTACAATAGACAATAAAGAATGTGACTTTGCATACAGACATTCTTTCTTTTCTGATAAAAAGCTTTATATTCTTTCTGCGGAAATTGAACTAAAAAAGGGTGACAAAGAGGAAATCCGATTTAAAATGAATGATTTCAATTCAAGAAGAAAAGAAAAACAGCCTCTTAATTTCCCCAGCGCAGGAAGTACCTTTAAAAGACCCGAAGGCTATTTTGCGGGAAAGCTTATCGGCGACAGCGGTCTTAAAGGCTTTATGTCAGGCGGTGCGCAGGTCAGCGAAAAACATGCAGGTTTTGTTATAAACACCGGAAATGCCACCTGTAAAGATGTTCTTGATGTAATAAAGCACTGCAAAAAAACCGTGCTTGAAAAGTTTGGAGTAGAGCTTGAAACCGAGGTTAAAATAATAGGTTGAACATAAAAATTTGATATTTTGAAAAAAATATAGTATAATAACCTCACACATATATAACAGAACTTCAACAAGGCTGAAAGAATTTGTGCCGATTGCCGTTTTGAAGTGAGTGGAACTGTACTTTGTGTACTGCCCGAACGAAAAATGGTAATATGGGCAAAATTAGTCAGCCATAAGATAATCAGGAAAGGAATGTTAATATATTTATGGCAGTTAAAAAAGAAAATGTATATGGCAGTGTGACAATTTCCGATGAAGTTATCGGTAAAATTGCGGGTATAGAAGCGACAAAATGCGTCGGCGTTGTAGGAATGGCATTTCGTTCAAAAACAGACGAATTTGCATCTCTCCTTAAAAAAGCCGATGCAAACAAAGGGGTTAAGGTTTCCTCTGTGAACAATAAAATAGTTTTAGAACTTTTTATTATTGCAGAATATGGGGTAAATCTTACAGCAATATCAGATAACGTAATTGAAAATGTAAAATATGCCGTTGAAAATATGACAGGCTATGAGGTTGCAAACGTTGTCGTTAATGTGGAAAGCATAAGAGTTTCCAAAGACTGATACGGAGGTGCTTGTATGCCTAATATTTTAGATGGCAGATTATTGAAACAAATGATTATTTCCGCAGCGAATAATCTTTCTAATAATAAGAAAAATGTTGACGATTTAAACGTGTTCCCCGTTCCTGACGGAGATACGGGTACAAATATGTCCCTTACCATTCTTTCTGTAAAGAAAGAACTTGAAAATATGGATGACGATGTTACCTGCAGTGCTGTTATGTCAGCGGCTTCAACTGCATCTCTTCGCGGTGCGAGAGGTAACTCGGGTGTTATTCTTTCTCAGTTTTTCAGAGGTTTTTCAAAGGGTATCGGAAACAAAGAAACTCTTGCGGTTGGCGACATCTGTGATGCTATGGCAGTGTCAAAGGAAACTGCATACAGAGCAGTTATGAAGCCTACAGAGGGAACAATTTTAACTGTTGCAAGAGAAATGTCGGAGGCGGCTGTTGAGTATCAGCCCAAAGACGGAGATATTCTTGAATTTTTGGAATATATCGTTAAAGAGGGAAATAAGTCTTTGGACAACACTCCCGAACTTCTTCCGCAGCTTAAACAGGCAAATGTGGTTGACTCGGGCGGAAAAGGGCTTATGGTTGCTCTTGAGGGTGCGCTTTATTTCCTTGAAAACGGTGAAATAATTTCTGCGGCAGATGAAGTGGAGTACGAATCAAAAGTTGAAAAGAATATTGATGTTGATAATATCAAGTTCGGCTACTGCACAGAATTCATAATTAAAAAGCTTGCAAAAAAGGCAGACTGGAAAAAACTCAGAAAACAGCTTGAATATATCGGCGACAGCGTTATTGTAATTGACGATGCCGAAATTATCAAAGTTCACGTTCATACAAACAATCCGGGTATTGCTCTTGAAGAGGCTCTTAAACTCGGACAGCTTGTGGATATTAAAATTGACAACTTAAAGGAACAGGCAGAGGAAGAAAAAGCAAAGAAAGAGCAGGAGGCAAAGGAGGAAATCCCCTTTACTGAAAATGCTTTTATTACAGTTGCGGCAGGTGAAGGTCTTGTGCAGATGTTCAAAGAACTCGGTTGCACAGGCATAATCGAGGGCGGACAGACAATGAACCCCTCAACAGAAGATTTTATGAGCGAAATTGAAAAGATAAATGCAAATGCAATCTTCATTCTTCCTAACAATAAAAATATAATTCTTGCAGCTGAACAGGCGGCAGAGCTTTCTGATAAAAATATTATCGTAATCAAAACCAAAACCGTTATGCAGGGAATGGCTTGTATGATGGCATTTGACGAAGAAAGCACTCCCGAAGAAAATACGGACGCAATGAATGAGGCAATTTCAAATGTTGCATCGGGTTCAGTAACCTTTGCGGCAAGAGATTGTACAATCGACGAGCTTGAAATTAAAAAAGATGACATAATGGGACTTGCCGAGGGCAGAATAACCTACATCGGAAGCGAGCCTCACGCAGTTTGCGAGGAAATTGTAAGTCAGCTTATTGACAGCACAAAATCTTCAATTTCAATCTTCAAAGGCAAGGATGCCGACAGTGAAAAAACCGAAGAAATGCTTGAAGCTTTGGAAGAAAAATATCCTGATTTCGATGTAAATGTTTACGCCGGTGAACAGCCGCTTTATTATTATCTAATATCAGTAGAATAGCTAATCGAAAAGGGGATGTAAAAAAAGTCCGGAACGCCAAAAGGTCGGAATAAGTATATATAAGGCTATATAAAACTTATAGTATTTATAACTGAATGCAGAAAACTCTCAAATTTGAGAGTTTTCTTTGTTTTTAAGATCTTTTGGCTATGAACAAACCTCGCCTGACTCGCTGTACCATCGTACAGCTTCGGGTTTCCCAAAGCAAGGTAAACCTTGCTTTTGCCCGGTTTGTTCGTTCCGAATCATTTTTTTCTATCCCCTTCTTTGTTCAACTGATTGCAATTTGAAAGTTGTTGTGTTAGAATTAAAGGATAAGGGGTGATTGCTTGAAACTCATTAAAAAACTTATAAGGCTTGCGATTTTACTGTTGGTGCTCTATATTGCTTTTTACGCCTGGAGCGGACATAAGGAATATAAAAAAGTGACCGGTGAAATGAGCATTGAAGAAAGGGTTGCGCAGATAAGAACCAAGGAGAATTACACCGTATATGAAGACCTTCCCGAAATGTACATAAATGCCGTTACAGCTGCTGAAGACCACAGATTCAATCAGCATAACGGTGTTGACTTTTTCGCGGTTCTCAGGGCTTCTTTTAATAACATAAAACAGAAAACCTTTGCCGAGGGAGGAAGCACAATAACCCAGCAGCTTGCAAAAAATATGTGTTTTGAACAGGATAAGAATTTAACAAGGAAATTTGCAGAGCTTTTTGTAGCGCTCGACCTTGAAAAGCTGTACAGTAAAAAGGAAATTTTTGAGATTTATGTGAATAATATTTATTTTGGTGAGAATTGCTACGAGGTTAAAACCGCCAGCAGATATTATTTTAACTGCGACCCGAAGGATATGAACGATTTTCAGTGTACAATGCTTGCGGGAATTCCCAATGCGCCCTCTCTATATAATCCGATTCAGTCTGAAGAGCTTGCCGCTCAGAGGCAAAAGCAGGTTCTTGAAAAAATGGTTAAGTATAAATATGTAACCGAAGAGGAAGCGGAAAAAATAATGAACGGCAAAGTGGACATTGAAGTTAAAAATCGACTTGACGAATTTTTTAACGGCATCAAAAAAACGGCTAAAAAAGCCGTTGTGGATTTGCTTATTGAAGAGCAATAACCGAAGCAAGCAGTCCTCTGCTTGAACCGAGACCTCTGTGAGAATAGAGGTCTTTTTTGTTACAGCAGGTACAAAGATCGGAAATGGTTATGTTGTTTTCTTTGACTCCCGATTTTACAAGAATATGCTTGTTTATATATGAAAGGTCTAAATAAAATTTATTACCTTTTGTGTAAACACCCTTGTTTTCGCCGAAGCTTTCAAGAAAATCGTTGTATAACTCTTCTGATACCTCATAGCAATCACCGCAAATGCATGGACCTATTACGCAGACAACATCTTCGGGGTTTGTGAAAAATCTGTTTTTCATTTCGTCAAGAGTTTTAACGGCAAGTCTGCTAAAGGTACCTCTCCATCCGCAATGGGCAGAGCCGACGGCTTTGTTTTCTGTGTCAATCAATGTTACGGGAACACAATCGGCAGAGTGAACAACAAGAGGAATGTTCTTTTGGTCTGTTATAACTGCATCAATGCTGTCGTAATCCCTTTCTTTAAAAATTCCTTTTCCGCAGTCTTTTTCGGTTGCATATAAAATGTTAAGACCGTGAGTCTGGTTTGTACACACCGCTCTGTTTATGTCAAAATCTGCGGCAGAAAAAAATCTTCTGTAGTTTTCAACAATGTTTCCCTTCAAATCACCGCAGGTAAAGCCAAGATTAAGGTATTTGATTTCTTCGTTCAGATCGGAAACTCCGCCGTGCCTTGTAGAAACCGCCTGATTTATAAAAGGAAGGGCGTCAAGTGCCTTGAATTTCAGAAAAGTGACACCCTTTTTTTCTATGATATTCATATTGCCTGACTGCATAAAAATACACCTCTTATTTTTAGATTTTACCATAAAAATGCGATAGAATCAACGTTTTTTCAAATAACGAAAAATACGTTTACATAATATTTTATTTTTTTTATTTTTAAAAAAAGTTATCCACACTTTAAAACGCTTAAAATAGGCTTATCCACAAAGTTATCCACGTTTTCCACAAATTAAAATGGGGAAAAAACCAAAAAAAGGCAACTTTTCACGGCTGAAAAACCGCTTGAAATGGCGGTTTATTTTTTGATTAGTTTACATAATATTATTGCATTTTACATACATATTGCAAATTTTATTGCATATATGTTAAAATAACAGTATAAAAATAAAGGAGACGGTTACATGAGTGAATTTAAAAGAATAAATCCCTGCGACATAGAGGAAAACCTTATTAAAATGGTAAGCAAGAACTGGATGCTTATTACCGCAAAAAACGGTGATAAAATCAACACAATGACCGCAAGCTGGGGCGGATTCGGTGAAATGTGGGCAAAGGATGTTTCCGCAATTGTTGTACGCCCTTCAAGATATACATTTAATTTTATCGAAAACAGCGATTATTATACCCTTTCTTTTTTTGGTGAAGAATACAGAGATAAGCTTACCTATTGCGGAAGAAATTCCGGCAGAGTTGTGGACAAAATAAAAGAATGCGGTTTTACCGTTAAGGGCGATGAAAAAATTGCTTATTTTGACGAGGCAAAATATGTCTTTGTGTGCAAAAAGCTTTACTCGTCTGACGTGGATATGAACGGCTTTGCAGATGAAGAATTTGCAAAGGCAACTTATCCCGATCCCGACATTCACAAAATGTTTGTTGGTGAAATATTGTATGCGTTAAAAAAATAACATTCACAGCTATCAATATGTAGTGCGCCAAATAGTATGAAGAGACTTCATAAAACCTTTCAAAAGGATTTTGTGAAGTCTCTTTTGTTGTATAAGGAAAAACATGCGATAGTTGCGTGTGTCAAAAAAGGCTAACCGATGATGAGATACCAAAGCAGGGTCTACAAAGAATAGATTATTTTTGCAATGTTGCAGTATAGCACAAGCGATTTAATGAAAAGCCTTCCCCTTAAGGGGAAGGCTGCGGAAAAACAACCCATGTATGGGCAGTAAGTAATAATTGCATGGCTGACAGGCAATAAAAAGCGCTTATGTAGCGCAGCCGGCAAAGTGTAGGGCTATACCGAAAATGAAATACCACCCGGCAGTTTTATTCCCAAAAGGCGAGTTATATTTGCTATGCAAGTTATATTGCTTCGCAGTGGTATTGC
>CAZMHL010000079.1:0-8352 GCA_964566065.1 uncultured Eubacteriales bacterium | reverse complement strand
GCGATTCAAGAATCGCCCGCGGGACATTCGTGAATGTCCCCTACAAAATTTTTTGTCCCTAACTTTACAAAATCATATAATTAGTTACAAGGTTTTAGGCAGAGGAGGATTGCGGTGCTTACTTGTGTGGAAATTTGTGCTGGTGCAGGTGGTCAGGCGATAGGTTTGGATTTAGCCGGATTTGAGCACATTGCATTAGTTGAATACGAACCTGAATACTGCGATGTTCTTAAATCCAACAAACCGGAGTGGAACGTTATTTGTGCAGATGTTCACGATTTTGATGGCACTCCTTATAAAAATGTTGATTTATTTGCAGGCGGAGTTCCTTGCCCGCCTTTCTCTGTTGCATCCAAACAATTAGGAAAAGATGATGAAAGAGATTTATTCCCAGAGGCGATACGGCTAATCAAGGAAATGATGCCGAAGGCGGTGATGCTTGAGAATGTGCGAGGATTCTTAGATCCAAAGTTTTCTGAATATCGAGAACAAATACTTACTGCGATTAAGGATTTAGGTTATGATGTTCAAATAAAACTCCTAAACGCAAGTGATTATGGTGTTCCGCAATTGCGCCCTCGTGTAATCATTGTTGGCATAAGAAATGATATAACAAACTCTTTCGTCTACCCCCAAGCACAGAATGATGATGCACCAACCGTTGGTGAAACATTAGAAAATTTAATGGGAGCAAACGGGTGGAAACAACTTGATGAATGGGTTGCCAAAGCAAACAAAATTGCGCCTACCATTGTGGGCGGTAGCCCAAACCCACTGTAACACGACAAAGAGACCGTCAACGAACTTGTTGACGGTCTCTTTTGATAAACTCCGCTAAGAATGTTACGCAATTCACACCTGTCTTTTTGTTTTAATATATTCACTTGCAGGAACTCCGGTTTCCTCTTTAAAAACCTTTGAGAAATAAAGAGGGTTTCTGTATCCCGACAAAAGGGCAACATTTTTTACAGAGGTTATTCCCTGCTCCATTAAAAATACCGCATGTTTTATTCTTGTGTGGGTCAGATAATTTGAAAAAGTCATTCCGATGTTGTCCTTAAAAACTCTTGAAATATATTTTTCATTGTAGCCAAGGTCGTCTGACATTGTTGAAAGTGTCAGCCCGGCATTTGTGAAGTTTGAATCAATATATTCAAGCACGGTGTCGGCAAGGGTTTGCTCTTTGGTTCTTTCGACAGGCGCAAGCTGTGAAAAAGTGTAAAGAAGAACACCTTCGCTGATTAAATCAAGATTCTGTACATTTGCCCTTGCAATGGCGTTCTGCCAGAAAGAAACTATTCCCTCATTCCCCGCAAACGCACAGTTTGATTCAGAGATACCGAAGCGCTTGAAAAGGTCGTCACAACGTTCTCCCGAAAAGGTGATATACATAAACGTCAAATCCTTTTCATTTTCTATTTTAAAATTAACTCCCGAAAAGGTAAAAAAAAGCATACCTTTGGACACGTTAAATTTATTGTTGCCAAGAACAAGCCTTCCTTTTCCCGAAACGGCAAGAAACATTATGTTTTCCTTTCTGATTTTTATTTCAGACAAAATTTCAGGCTGAGTTTCATAAACAAAATTAACGGTTGTTATGTTTTTTGACACCGTCGGCTGTATGAATTTACAAATATTATCCGTAGTTTTTTTCATATCAACACCTCTTTTTCAGTTTAGCATAACAAAAATCAAATTACAACAAAAATGTGGAAAATTTATATGATAATATAGAATTTTTCCATTTACTCTGTTCTTTAGCTATGCTACAATACAAAAAACGGAGGTGAAAAAATGTATTACGGTGTGCTTACCCTTTGTGCCATTATGTTCGGGACACAATTTCTCTTTAGCAAAATGTATAGGGATGCCTACGGAAGCGATTTTAAGGCTATGTGTGTTTCAGCGGCAGGCGGAGCTTTGGTGGGAATTGTAATTTTATCATTAATAAATGGTTTCAGCCTTGGCTGTACTCCTTTTTCACTGATAATGGCAATAATCAATTCCGTGAATGGAAATTTGTTTCTTTTATGCAGTTTGAAATCACTGGGAAAAATTAACCTTTCTCTTTACTCGGTTTTTTCAATGATCGGCGGAATGGTTCTTCCTTTTGTTTTCGGGATTATTTTTTACGACGAGCCTCTTACAACAGGAAAAATTGTCTGCTTTTTATTTATAACCCTTGCAATTCTTCTTACCCTTGAAAAAGGAAACAAATCAGGCGGTGCAATATATTACATAGGTATTTTTGTTTTTAACGGAATGTCGGGTGTGCTTTCAAAAATTTATACATCTATGCACTTTGAAAAGGTTTCAGCTTCAGAATATTCAATACTTTGCGCCCTTGTCACCCTTATTATGGCTCTTGTGCCTTTGGCTTTTATGAAAAAAGAAAAAAGACCTTTGAACTTAAAGGCAGTGATTTCAATTGCAGGAAAGGGCTTCCTCAGCAGGGTTGCAAACTTCCTTTTGCTGATTTGCCTTGTTCATCTGCCGGTCTCGGTGCAGTACCCTTTTATAACGGGCGGAACAATGGTAGTTTCAACAGTTATAAGCTTTTTTATCAATCAGAAACCAAGCAAAAAAGAAATTTTGTCGGTTATTCTTTCAATGATTGGTCTTATATTGCTTGTTGTAATTAAATAAGATAAATAAAATAAGGAGATTTTATTATGAAAAAAGTAAAAATCGGTATTTTCGGTCTTAACAGAGGTGCACATTACATTCCAAGCTTTCTCGCAAACGATGCAGAAATTGTTGCAATTTGCGATAAAAGTGAAAGATGGATAAATGAAGCAAAAGAAAAATTAGATGATTCTGTTGCAGTTTACTCTGATTTTGATTCATTTATTGAACATCCTATGGATGCGGTGTTTTTGGCAAACTATTTCCACGAACACACAAAATATGCAATAAGATGTCTTGAAAAAGATATTCACGTTTTGTGCGAATGTACTTCAAACGCTACTATGGCGGAGGGTGTTGCCCTTGTTCGTGCCGCAGAAAAGAGTAAAGCGATTTACATGCTTACAGAAAACTATCCTTATATGATTTTCAACCAGGAAATCAAAAAAATCTGCGACGGCGGAACTTTGGGTGAAATTCTTTATGCAGAGGGCGAATACAATCATCCGGGTGATTACTACAACACCGGTGCAATGTATCTTTTCGACTCTGAAAAGCATTGGAGAAATTACCTCCCAAAAACATATTATGTAACACATTCATTGGCTCCTATTATGTATGCAACAGGAGCAAATCCCGTTAAGGTTACGGCTTTTGCTATACAGAAACCTGTTCCCGCCGACTGCAACCGCGCAAATAACACAGGGGACAATTCAGCAATTATCAACACATTAAATGACGATAACTCTGTATTCACCTTCACAGGCTGTGCCGCTTTTGGTGCTCACAGCAATTCTTACAGAGTTTGCGGCAGAAAAGGTCAGATTGAAAATATAAGAGGCGGTGAAGGTAAGGTTATGCTCCGCTACAACAAATGGAACTTACCTGAAGGTGCGGAAGAAGTTAACTACTATCAGCCCGAAATCGTTGACAAGGACATTGAACTTATTAAAAAAGCAGGTCACGGGGGCGGAGACTTCTTTATTGCAAGAGAGTTCTTAAACTGCGTAAGAGAAAACAAACCTCATCCCTTTGATGTTTATTTCTCAACAAGAATGGCATCAGTTGCAATTCTTGCGCACAGAAGCATTTTAAACGGCGGTATGCCTTTCGATATTCCGGACTTTTCAAAAGAAGAAGACAGACTCAAATATGAAAACGACAATCAGTGTCCTTTCTGGAGAGAGGACGGAACCGCACCTAATATTCCTTGCGGTTCAAACCCCGACTACAGACCATCGGAAACACAGTTGAAAAATTTTCGTGAAGCTTTAGCCGGTAAATAATACATAGAACAGAAAAAGAGGCGTAAAAATTTTACACCTCCTTTTTTATGGCATATGAAATTGCTCGCTATGCGAGAAATTTTTCTCGTTTCATAAAAAGCTGCCTTTAAAAATGTGAGCAAAGCGAACTTTCGTTACTCAAGGCGACTTTTTTTATTCTGATTACTCTGAAAATACTATATCCGCAGTTTTAACGGTCATTAAAGGTCAAGCTTGAGATCGTTTTCCTTAATCCAGCCGATTTTCTTAAGAAGATAGCTTATTGCCGGTGCAATAACCCCGGGAAGTATAAATGAAATCATTACAAGCCCCAGCCAGTCGCCTGCGGTTATTGCCGCTTTAACGCCGTTTTCCACATCTGCAACCCAGCCCGAGTACACTCCGATTTGTCCCACAAGTCCGCAGGTACCCATTCCCGATGAAACCGCCGCACCGTTCATTTCAAGCTTAAAAATGCAGGTTGCAATCGGACCTGTTATTGCAGAGGTCACAATTGCGGGAATCCAGATTCTGGGATTTTTAACAATATTACCCATCTGGAGCATACTTGTGCCTATACCCTGAGCGAAAAGTCCGCCCCATCCGTTTTCCTTAAAGCTCATTACCGCAAAGCCTACCATATTTGCACAACAGCCTGCAAGAGCCGCACCGCCTGCAAGTCCCGTAAGACCAAGTGCCGCACAGATTGCCGCACTGCTGATTGGTAAAGTTAATGCTATTCCGATTATAACCGAAACTATTATTCCCATTAAGAACGGATGAAGCTCCGTAGCCCACATTATGGCATTTCCCACAGATGATGCCGCCATTCCTATGTATGGTGCACAGAGCATTGAAAGAACAATACCCGAGAAAATCGTTACAAAAGGAGTTACTATTATATCAAGCTTTGTTTCTTTTGACACAAGCTTACCAAGCTCTGCACTTATTACAGTAATTATAAGAACCGCCAGAGGTCCGCCTGCTCCGCCAAGCTCACAGGAGGCTATTCCCACTGCAACCAGTGAAAACAATACCAGTGCAGGTGCCTTAAGGGCATAACCTATTGCAATTGCCATTGCCGCACCCTGTGCAGATTTTGCATAGCTGCCCACAGTTTCAAGCACGGGAATATTAAGCTGCGTTCCAAGGGTTGAAATAATTGTACCTATAAGAAGTGATGCAAAAAGTCCCTGCGCCATCGCCCCAAGGGCGTCGATGCCGTACCTTTTTAAAGAAAATTCGATGTCTTTCTTTTTCAGAAATGCTTTTACCTTACCCATACCAGCTCTCCTTATTACAAAATTAAGCACACTTTAAAAAGAATGCTTATTTTTTGTAAATTATATCACTTTATGTAATATTGTGTCAAGCTATGTTGTTATCTTTTAAAAACTTTCTGTAACGGCGTACAAATTCGAGTCCGCCCTCTTTGGAAACGTGGTCACAGTTGTTGAAATATTCGGGATTGTGTGTGTAATCTGAATATTTTTCGCTGTTGCAGTTCATATAAAGCACGCCTGTTTTCTCAATAACTCTTTCTATCGGCTCAATAAATCCCACTGATAAAAGTTCTTTGTCAAAACCTTGTGTGTATTCATACCAATAAGGGGTAAGAACCATCACGGGAGTCATTCCCTTTGATTTTATGTATTCAATCATTTCAACAAGAGTGTTTTCATTTTCCTCAATATAATTCTGATATATTGCAAGATTTCCGCTTTCAATTACCACAACACGGCTTTTGCTATCATCGGAAAGCTTGTCCGCTTCAACACTCTTGATTTCTTCGTTTTCCTCTGAACTTTTGTCATCAGACATACCCTTTGAAATAATTACATTCATTGCGTCGTTTGTAAAGTCACGAACAAAGGAACTGCCTTTGCCGTAAACGGGAATGTAGTTTGAAGACACATAGTTTTCAATTGTATAACCTTTTATATTTTCTTTGTCAAGAATTTTGTAGTATCTCGAACTTGAAGGAGCAGACGCATTTGAACAGAATGTAAAATATGATACCGGAATTGCCACTATTGCGTCATCCGAAAGCTTTTCTTTATAGTTTTTTAAAAGTGCAAAATCGTGATAGATATCCTGCATTGTAAGTCCGAAGTTGAAACAGATATTACCCTCTTTTTCCATTTCTTCATACTTAAAACAGCTCATTCCGTAGGATGGTCCGAAATTTGCAAATTTTATATTGTCGGGAATATTCTCAAACTTTTCCATTCCCGAATATGTGCCTGCATAAGTTTCGCCCTTTATGTACATACTGTTTACCGCAAAAAGAATTACGGCTACAAGGATTACGGTAATCAAAAATTTCAATAAAAATTTAATATTATTCATCTGACACCCTCCTTAAAATCTTATATAAATAAAGTCTGTTACTGCTGTTGACGCAAACAAAACTATGTAGGCGGTAACAAGAGCATAAAATACTATTTTAAATACTGTACATCTTCTGTCAATAATATCGGAAACAGGCTTGAAATAATCGGTGAATGAGAAAATCAAAAACGGTGCCATTGCAGCAACAAAAGATATTAGTGCTGCCTTGGTACTGAACATCATTTTTATTCCCGAAAGAATTGCTGCAAAGTTAAGTGCTCCGCCTGAATTTGTAAACATACAGCTTATATACTTAAATCCGCTTTCAATTGAGTCTGCACGGAAGAATATCCATGCAAAAGTCACAAGCACAAAAGTAATTATTATTTTAACAGCGTTGTGTAGTTTTTCACATTTGTTTATTCTTATAACGTTGCAGATTTTTTCTCTTAATTTAACTGTAAGACCGCTTACAATCTGGTAAAAGCCGTGCAAAAAGCCCCAGAACACAAAGTTCCAGGAAGAACCGTGCCAGAGACCACTCACCAGAAATACGATCATAAGATTTACATATTTTCTCAAAATACCTTTGCGGTTTCCGCCAAGGGGGATATACAGATAATCTTTAAACCAGGATGAAAGTGAAATATGCCATCTTCTCCAGAATTCGGGTATGTTTTTTGAAAAATATGGATGGTCAAAGTTTTTCATTGTGTCATATCCGAATACTTTTGTACATCCGATTGCGATATCACTGTAGCCTGAAAAGTCGCAAAAAATCTGAAGGGAATACAGACACGCAACAAAGAAAAGAATAAACGGTGTGCAGCTTTCAGGGGAAGAAAAAGCCTTTGAAACTATCCCTGAAAGATTGTCCGCTACAACCATCTTTTTAAAATATCCCAGAAGCATAAGTCTTAATCCGCTTTCAACAGTTTGAGAATTGAATCTGTGTTCTTTTTCAAACTGCGGAATTAAGTTTGTACTCCTTTCAATAGGTCCTGACGCTATTTGCGGGAAGAAGGATACATACAGAAGATATTTTGCAACATTTTTGCAGTATATCTTCCCTCTGTATACATCAATCATATAGCTTACAGCTTTAAAGGTGTAGAACGAAATACCCACGGGCAGTGCAAGAGAAATACCCGCTTCAGTGTAGGAAATATGCAATGTATTGAGCAAATCATATACAGAATCCATAAAAAATCCGTAATACTTATATATGAGCAGAAAAGCAAGTGTTATAACTATTCCGGCACCGAGACATAGTTTTTTGCCTTTTGCCTTATCTTTGTTAATGTATACTGCGGTAAGATAAGAAATGAGCGTTACCGCCATAAGGATTATTATATGTATTGGATTCCAGCACATATAAAAATACAAGCTTACTGCAAGAAGAAGCATCCATTTGAATTTTTGCGGAACTGCAAAGTACACAACTGCAGCAACTGCAAAAAACATAAGAAAGTACAGTGAATTGAACAGCATAAATTCTCTCCTTAAATATCATTATTTGACAGTATGATAAAATAACACCCTTATTCAGCGGTGTTTCTATACTCATTGATTATTTCTATATTTTCCAATAATAATTTCTTTTCTTTTGGTGTAAAAGTTTCAGTCAATTCTGCGACTTTTTTTACAAAGTGAGCATTTCCTGCTTTTGTGTTTAAGTCTCCAAAAAGTAAACTGTCCGTTGATACTTCAAGAACATTTGCTATTTTGACAAGTGTTTCAAGGGAAGGTATTCCCTTTGCTCTTTCTATTTGCCCTATAAAGGTGGTTGAAATATCAAGTTTTTCGGCAAGTTGTTCCAATGTGTACTTTTTCAGTTTTCTTTGTTCCCTTATGTGTTTTCCTAATAATTCATAATTCAAAACATTAACACCTACTTTTATTTAAGTCTAACACTATATAATTATCATTAACAGAATGTATAATCTTTTAACATTAACTAAAATCTGTATTATTTTAGATGGTTATTTTTCCTTGTGTTAAAATATCCGGTGACAGCAAACGATAAGTGGAAATGATATCTGTAATCTGTTGTAAACAATAAATACCACCCGTATAAGGTGAAGTGTCCCTGAGGACACTTTCTGAAAAACATAAAACCTCTCAAAAGCTT
>CAZMHL010000078.1:0-8387 GCA_964566065.1 uncultured Eubacteriales bacterium | reverse complement strand
AGCCTTTGAGAGGTTTTATGTTTTTCAGAAAGTGTCCTCAGGGACACTTCACCTTACGGCGGTTTTTTTAACTATAATCCGGTTTTCTGCGGAACAGACTTTTTATTGAAATCTCAAAAGGCTTTTGAAGTTATATATAATTATTTGCAAAAAGTTGATTGTGCCGACTAAAAGAATTAAAAATGATAATATAATTTGCAAGAAAACACTATCAAAAAGTCTCCCTTGAAGGCTCCCTTGTGCAAAGGGAGCTGGCAAACCGAAGGTTTGACTGAGGGATTGGTTCTTGCCGTAATGGGAGGGAGCATTTTTTAAAAGTGTCATTTATCGGTATCGGAAAAATGCGGAAAATTTTTCAACAGCACTTTTTTATGGTGCTACTCTTTTTTTGCATTTCTGTGCAAAATCTAAACAAAAAAATTATTCCACAGAAAATAAAGTCAGAGGTTTTTTTATTGACTTTTGCATTGGTAAATGTTATAATCTAAACTGTAGATTTATGATTAAAATTATACGGAGTTGTGTTATGAACTTATTTAAGAAGAAAAAAAAGAAACAGGAAGCAACACAGGAACAGCAGGAAATAAATGCAATATTAAGCAAAGACAGTCCTTTCAGTGTAAAGGAAAACTACAAGGCTCTGAGAACAAATATTATATTTTCCTTAAAGGACAGCGGCGACTGCAAAATCGTTAACGTTGCCAGTGCCAACCCTTCCGAAGGAAAAACCACAACCGCTTTGAACCTTGCCATTACCTTTGCGGAAATGAGTTCAAAGGTTCTTCTTATTGACTGTGACCTGAGAAAACCCAAAGTTCACAAATATGCAAACATCGAAAACAAAGCAGGTATCTCAAACGTTCTCTGCGGTTTTTCAAAGCTTAATGAGGTTATCAAACACACAGAATTCGGATTTGACTGTATTACATCGGGTCACATCCCGCCTAACCCTTCTGAGCTTCTTGCTTCAAAAGAAATGGAAAACTTTCTTGAAGAGCTTAAAAAGATTTATGATTTTATTTTCATCGACTGTCCGCCAATCAACGTTGTTACAGACTCTCTTTCTGTATCCACGCTTTGTGACGGAACAATTTTCGTTGTTAAACCAAACTCAACAACAAAGTCATCACTTGCTGCGGCAATTGCAAAATACCGCTTTGCAAACCAGAACATTATCGGATTTATTGTAAATGCTGTTGAAAGCAAACAGAGTTCATATTATAAGCACAATAAATACTACACAAGAGGAAAGCATTATTACAATTACTACAACTATTCCTACAGAACCTATGCAAGCTACTACGGCAGTGATAAAAAATCTTCAAAAAGCGAAAAATAAGGTGAAAATGATATGTTAGATTTTCATTCACATATACTGCCTGAAATTGACGACGGAGCAAGGGATGTTGAAACATCACTCGAACTGATTGAAGAGGAAAAGAAGCAAGGTGTGGATACAATTATCCTTACACCGCATTTTTACCCTGACAGAAATAACGTAAGCAATTTCCTGAAAGACAGAAAAAATTCCTATGAAAAGCTCATAAGACATTCAACGGGAAAAGAGCTGCCGGAATTTATTCTGGGTGCCGAGGTTGCACTTACTTACGACACTCCTAAAATCCCTGACCTTGAAAAGCTATGCATTGAAGGAACGGACCTTATTCTTATTGAGCTTCCTTATCATACGTACAACGAATGGGTTTTAAACTCTCTGTTTGAAATTTCTGCACGTGGGTTGTGTCCGGTTATAGCACACTTTGAAAGATTTGTAACCTTTGATTTTTTTAAGGCTCTTTACGAAAAAATCCTTGCCATGAACTTTGATATTCAGATTAACTCAACATTTATTTTCAATAAAGATGAAATTAAGTTTTTAAAGAATCTTCTGAAAAAAGGTGTTGTTCCGGTTCTCGGCTCTGATGTTCACAACAAGGATACAAGGTTTATTCACCTTGAAGAAGCAAGAAATAAAATAAAAAAGAAATTCAAAGAAGACACTCTTTTAAAAATTGACAACAAGCCGTATGTAATGCTGGAAGAACATAAAATTTAAACCATGGAGGTGTAAATTTATTTACACCTCCTTTTTTATGGGATAGGAAAAAATGATTCGGAACGAACAAACCGGGCAAAAGCAAGGTTTACCTTGCTTTTGGAAACCCGAAGCTGTACGATGGTACAGCGAGTCAGGCGAGGTTTGTTCGTAGCCAAAAGATCTAAAATAAAACCTCTCAAAAGCTTAATAAAGCATATTTGAGAGGTTTTATGTTTTTCAGAAAGTGTCCTCAAGGACACTTCACCTTTGGCATGGGGATTTTTTATCTGTTAGAGTACTTGCTTATATAATAAGACTGAACTGTATTTTTCTCATTTGTATATACTTTTCTGATTTCAGAAACTATTGAAGTGTCCTTACCGCCCTCTTTTAAATTCTTTTCCAGTTGCAAAAGCAAGGACTCCATTTTGGCATCACATTCTGCTTTTAATGCATTTCCCTGTGAGATTGCATCGTTTGCAAGCTTATATTTATTTACCGTTGTTTTATCGCTTGCAGGAAGCTGATTGTAGGTTACAAGCATATTATGCTCAATATTTTTAAGCTTGCTTTTATACGTTGCCTCAAGCACATAAATCTGTGAAATGATATCAGCACTTTTATCTACATAATCAGCAGGTATCTGCGGCTTCTGTTCCTTGTCAACCACCCTGCCTTCAACATATTCCTTTTCACCGAGAACAATTTTACGGGCATCCTCTTCGGTAATCTCACCCTTTTCAAGAGCTTCTTTTTCTTCGTCGGTAAGCTCGTTGATTTCTATTTCAAGGGTGTTCTCCGCTGCACCTTTAAGTACGCCGTAGCTTTCATTTTCAAGATTTATGATATCTTCTTCCGTATATTTATTTGTAAATGCATCTATAAGTATTACTATTTTATCCCGATTGAGTGCAACCGTAACCGCAACAAGTGCCATAATTATCGCCGCAGCAGCAAGCAATACTTTTAATGTCTTTCTCATAAAATACCTCTTTTTAGAAAAACTGTATTGGAATTCCAATACAGTTTTTTACAATTATTTATAGCTTGAATAATTTGAATAACCATACCTTGAGCTGTAGTAATATTTGTGTTTATCCTGTGCATCCTTATCGTTTGTAAACAAAGGAATTTCCGCAAGAACGGGAATTTCAAACATTTCAACAACGTCTTCAACACCCTTGATTGAATCATCAAAAAATTCAATCATAAAGTTAATTGCGCATCCGAGCAGGAAGCCAAGAAGAAGCGCAAGCATTACCTTTTTTGTTACATTTGGCGATGAATGAGAAGTCGGAACCTCAGGAGTGTCTATAGCCTTTGCTGAGCCGCCGACTACAACTCTTGAAATTTCGCTCTGCGCATTATTAAGAATTGTACTTACTATAATTGCAGAATATTCAGGAACAGTCGTAACAGCTTTTATTCCTATAATTTCAGATTCATCATCTGCCGTATATGAAACAATTCCTGACAATTCTTTATAACTGTAATCAAGCCCCGACTCAACAGCTATCGTCTTTAAAAATGTATTACTTGAAAGTATTTCAATATATGTGTTTGAAAGCTGCTGTGCCGCCTGGATATCGTAAATATTTACGTCACCGCTCTGGTTTGAATAGTTACTGTCAATCGTTATATAAAGGGTACCTGTTGAGGTATATTTTGCATCAACAAAGCCTGTATAATACACAAATGACACTATTGCAAAAACAAGCATTAAGCCTACGGTTATCCACCATCTTTTTATAAGTATTGATATTAAATCCAGTATGCTGATTTCTTCTCTGTTGTTCATTACTTCACTTCCATTTCAGTTAGATTACTCACTGTAAATTTTATTTTTTATTACTTCCACTGCATCTTTTGAAATATTGCAGGACAGCTCATATATCGAAACGTTGGCAGATATGTCGGTTATTATATCAACCATAGTATTCAAAAGATTTTTTTCTGCCGGTTTTCCCGTTTCGTTAAATAATCTGAAAAATGCTTCTTTTCCCTTCATTCTGACTGCAACATTGTCAATTCCCTGCTTAAGGCAGACAATTGCTTTCAGCGGAACTTTCAAAGGGGTATTAATTGCACTTTTACCGGACCAGGGAGTACCGTATGCAAAAATCCCGTCCTGCATAATCCTTATTATGGGAGTGTCATCATTAATTGCGATAACATCTTCCGGATATGCATCTTTCCATAATGCCGTATGGGTGGATTTACCTGTCCCCGACGGTGCCGAGAACAAGATTGCATCACCCTTGTATGAAATTGCCGAACTGTGAAAAACCACTCCGTTAAACTTTATAATATTATACCAGAGTACAATCCCCAGAATATTAAAAAGTTTATTTTCCGTGCTATAACCAGTTAAAGGGCAGCTATCATAAACACAGATATCTGCCCATTTAAAATCAGGATTCCAATTTACCAAGCAGGATACCTTTTTATAGGCTGTATTAAAATTGAATATTGTAACCGAACCGTCATCATTTACAATCCAATTCCATTTTCCAATCCTCTCCGTGCTTTCGGAAGAAGGAATCAAAATATCCTCTTTAGTAACCAGACAGTTAAAAGTCAGATCCGCAATTTTAAAATCTGCAAGATATGCTTTAACTCTTTCTTTTATATAACCGTATTCTGCACCAAGCAATTCAATATTTAAATCGGCTATACGAATTTTCATTATATTATGCTTGAATCCTTAAAATCGTTATCCTTATCACCGAATTCTACATCCAGTCCTCCGCCTGACGGAGCTGTTCTGCTGGTTCTGTATATAGTTTTCGGTATTAATGCTGCAATATTTTCCGCAATCTGAAGTTCAATCACATCAAGCTGCGGTTTGCTGTACTTACGCATTCCTTGTTACCTCCAAATCATTCCGTTAGTTAAGAACTCTGATACAATTACCTTCCGTATCAAGTTTAAACTTAACCGTGTTATACTTAGCCATTTCACCGGTGTAAGCACCGTTTTCCATATAACCTGCAACTGACTCAATAAGCTTGAATTCATCAGCAAGCTTAATATATGCATAAACTGTATATTCTACATCAGGTTTCAAATAATCAATAAGTTCTTCTACAGTAACAGCAAACTCGTTATCGCTGTTTTTAGCTTCAGCTTTGAATGCCACAATTGTTTCTGTTCCGTTACCGAGTTTTGTAATTGTGCTTCTGTCATCGTTAACAAGCGATGCATCAAGAACGTTTCCGTCAGTATTCAAAGCAGTAAGGTCAACTGTAGTTGTGCTTTCAGCAATTACCACACCGTACTCATATTCTTCAGTTGCATTGTACTTTGCAAGGAAGTCAATATAGTCAGGTGTACCTGCACCGTATGTTCCCGTGTTATCATAAGCATAACGGTCAAAGTCAACACTTATCTGAGTTATCGGTTCAGTAGTGATGTTAAGAATTCCGTGATTAACAATAAGATTTGTATCTGCAAGTGTAATTGCACTGTCTGACAATGTGTAATTTGTAACAGCGACAGGTGCTCCAACCGCATTTGTTGCATCAATTGCCGACTGATCGAAAGTAACAGATGCAATCTTGTCTGATGCAGGAATAATGGAATTGAGTCCGCCTTCTACATTAAGTACTCTTGTAAGTACAAGTCCCGGCTCCTGTTCAGGAACAACAGCTTCTTTTCCTGTTTCTGTACCGTTTACGTAAATGTGAACATGAAGCCCTTCTGTTATATATTTGTATGGGCTTGAACCATCGATATCTCTTAATGTTGCATATGGGTTTTCGTTGTTGACTTCATCACCGAATCTCATATCTGCATCAAGTGTTGCTTCCGGCCCGTAGTATACAAAAGTAACATCCCTTGTTGCTCCTGTAACTTTTTCCTGGTTAAAATACACCCAATTGTCAGCGGAATCAACAGCGTAATGAGTAACAACCTCACCGTCTGTTATATCCTTTGCAACCGAAGTATAACGTATTTCACTTACTGTCATATATCTTGGTGTTGTTATGTACTTCACCGGCTTTGAAGCAGCTGATACTGCAACCGAGAAAGAAACCATCACTGTTACTACAGCAACCAACATCAAGAATACTTTTAAAGTTCTGCTTCTCAAAATAAGAACCCCCTGTATAATTATAATTAACCTAATTTAATCTCACTCTACATATTATATAACAATTATTTTAATTTTGCAAGAGTTTTTACAATTTTTAATAAAATTTTTCTTAAAAAAAACAGTTCTGTCCACACAAAACAGTATAATTTGTACCAAAGTACGGAAAATTTTACATTTTTTTTACCTCTTGTTGCAGAAATTGCTCTTCCAAGTACCTTTTCGGGATATACAGGAAACTCCTTTTCGGTTTCATTATCCCCTGCCGTACAGAAGAAACCGTCTTTTTCACTTACAATTCTATGAAGAACGTACTGCCCGTTATCCCTTTTGTAAAAAACTATATCGTTTTTTTCATAATTTAAGGATTTTTCCAGCACAACAGTATCCAGCCTGTTCCTGAAAAGCGGATACATGCTGTTCCCCGTCACCGTTAAATTCACTTTTTTCCCACAGGAAAGAAGCTCCTCTATTACCGGAGCCATTTCCTCTGCAGAATATTTTTTATTCATTTTCAAGCAAATCCTTTTCCTTAAGCTTTGAAACAAATTCCGCAATATCATTTTCCGCAGTGATTTCATCAACTTCAAATTCTGCGGTAAGTCTGTTTTTTAATTCATCCGATGAAATTTCATTTTGCAATTCTTCCCAGAGAAAAGCACCCGAGTCATTTAAAACGAGCATTGCCTTAAAATCCACAATGTTATCCTCATAGGGAATTACAACGTAATCATCTGCAATTTTTTTCAGCAGAAAGCCTTCTTTTATTTTCATTTCAATACCTCTTTATTCAAAGGATAACTGTTCTATTCCCTTGTCAACGGATGTAAGTTTTGCACCCGCAGACGGGATTTTTCTTGCTCTGTAAGGCTTCATATCACCGATTCCCGAAGCCTCAAGAGATACGATTCTGACCATTTTGCCTGTTTTTCCGGGATTAAAGGTTTTTACACCCTGGGAGCTTCTTGTCGTCTTTTCGGGAATTACCGCAGTATTGAATGCAAATGCCTTTTCGTTGCTTCCGAATGCAACAACATCAATATCTTCGGGGAGATATACAATGCCCGCAATGGGAGAATGACCCGAAAACGCCTTTTGAAGCATTTTTCTGTTGGTTTTTGTTTCATAAGATTTAATCGGGGTTTTGCAGGTTCTTCCGTCTGCAAAGCCGAAAAGAAATCTTCCCGAATAGTCACTTGTTGCGTGAACAAATACAATTCTTTCTCCGTCTTCCATTTCAAGAATGTTTGGTGTGTAATCACCCATATCGCTTGCCTTGGTGTTACGGATATCGTCAATTTTAAGCTTGTAACAATTGCACTTGTTTGAGAAGAGAAGCAAATCGTCAACATTGTTTGCTTCAAATTCCTGAACAAGGTTGTCATCCTCTTTAAGCTTCTGGGTATCTGCCATTCTCAAGGATGCCATTGTAATCTTTTTAAGATAGCCCTGCTCCGTAAGAAAAATCTTAAGAGGATAGTTCTCAACTTCCCTTTCAACCTTGGCAATATCAAGCTTGACATCACTTTCGTTGATTATTTCCGTTTTTCTGTCAGCTCCGTATTTTTTGCTTACCTCTTCAAGCTGTTTTGCAATTATTTTCTTGATTCTTCTTTCGCTTTTAAGGGTTGCGTTTATATCTTCAATTTCCCTTTCAAGGTCCGCAATATCCTTTATGTTTTTAAGAATATATTCCTTATTAAGATTGCGGAGCCTGATTTCAGCGACATAGTTAGCCTGAATTTCGTCAATATCAAAGCCTTTCATAAGAGAAGGAATAACATCCGCATCCTTTTCTGTTTCTCTTATTATTTTTATTGCCTTGTCGATATCAAGAAGAATTTTTTCAAGACCTCTTAACCGGTGAAGTCTTTCTTCTTTTTTGTTAAGGTCAAACCTTAAAGTTCTTTCAACACATTTTATTCTGAACTTTATCCAGTTTTTAAGTATATCCTTTACGCCGAGAACCATCGGGATTCCGTCAACAAGAATGTTGAAGTTACAGCTGAAAGTATCCATAAGGGTAGTTTCTTTGAAAAGTCTTGCCATAAGCTTTTCAACATCAACGGTTCTTTTTACTTCTATCGCAATTTTAAGACCGGAAAGGTCGGTTTCATCTCTTATGTCGTTAATTTCCTTGAATTTGCCCGCCTTGATTCCGTCTACAACCTTGTCGATTATTATTTCCGCAGTTGTTGAATAAGGAATCTGCGTGATTTAAATTAAGTTGTTTTTCTTGTAGTAGTTGTATTTTCC
>CAZMHL010000077.1:0-8401 GCA_964566065.1 uncultured Eubacteriales bacterium | reverse complement strand
GACAGGATATTTCCAGATACACATCATATTTAGCCTTATTTTCAATCCTCTTGTATGAACCATCTGACAACTGATTAATTTCTTTTGCAACTTCAACATTTTTAGATAATATTTCACCCATATATGTTCCATCGCCATCTTTAAGTTCCCCGGATTCGGGAATTTCTTTCATAGATATTTCTTTGAGTCCTGAAATTCTTACCGTATATGTGCCTGTTGTAAAATGTTCAGATGAAACCATATTGCCGATTTCAAAAAACTTTACCGATATGAAAACAATTGCAGCAATGATTACCAAAATAATCATATAATCTATTACATTTAATTTATTTTTCACTATCAATCACCTCCAGAACTCCCATAAACCTTCCGTGACAAACATAGTTCTGACCTCTCAGGTAGGCATTAGTACCAATGCTTATCTTCAAATCACCGGTATAATATATCCCATTTCTGTTTTCTGCTTCTGTTTCAACAACCATTTCTACACTATAATGCTCAATTTTTACAACTTTTCTGTATTCACCGGTATTTTTGTCAAAAAAATCTTCCTGATACTCTGAAACGTTAATCTTTTTGATAACACCAATTGGTTTACCGTTAACAGAGTTATACACCGTTTCTCCGACACCTATCTGAGAAGCAGTTTCAAGAGAAATATCTTCAACTAAGATACTATATTCAATGGTTTCTTTATCTTTAACAATTGTTTTTCCGCTCATATAAACATAACCAACAACCAGTACAGATATCAGAATCAAAACTAAAAATATATCAAATATATTAATCTTTTTCATTTTTATCCCCCACTTGCATATAAATTTTTTCAATGTTTTTAGCATTTATATCTGCCGTATATTTTTCTTTGTACAAATCATACGCCCCTTCGGAAAGCTTTTTGTACAAATCTTTATCATCGGTAATTTTTTTCATTTTACAGTATAACTCATCAGATGATTTTGTTTTAAAGAGCATACCGTTTTTGCCCTCTTCAATAAGTTCTATATTACCGCCATAATCAGATGCGATAACAGGTTTCCCGATACTCATACCTTCCAGCAATGATAAACTTGTCGCTTCAGTACCGTAAGATGCATTTACATTTACATCAATTATGTTCATAATTTCAGTTACATCTTTAATATAACCTGTAAAGATAAAATGCTCAGATACACCCAACTCTGCTGCTTTAGCTTTCACGGTGTCAAGATAATTTCCGGTACCGCAAACAAAATATTTTGATTTCACACCATTGTCGACCATTTTTTTTGCAGCTTCAACAAAATATAAATGTCCTTTAATATCTTCTACTCTGGCTATCATTGCAAATATAACTTCATCATTAATTCCATAACTTTTCTTAATCTCATTTATTCTGTTTTTATCAATTCTGGTAAGAGGCTTAACTCCGTTTTTAACAACTATAATTTTTTCATCTTTTATACCTGCATCAGTAAGATTATCCTTTGCAGCTTCAGCCACCGCAATAATCTTGTCCGCAGTATGATTATTTACAAATCCATTGATTTTTTTTCCTAACCCTTCAGAAATCAGTTTACTGTTTGGAAAAACACTGTGGCGAGTATAAATAACAGGAACCGAACAAATTCTGGCAGCTATTCTTGCTGAAAAACTGGCATGTGCATGAACAACATCAGGCTTAACTCTTTTCAAAACTTTTGAGATTTCTTTAACTGCTTTTAAAGAAAAAGATTTATTCTCCAAGCCTTCAACCTCAATAATCTCTGTTCCGGTCTTTTTTATAAAAGGAATGAGCGCAGAACCCACGGGAAGAATTACATAAACCTGAAATTTACTTCTGTCATAATGTTCCAAAAATGTGAGAATACATCTTCCGGCACCACCAATGTTGTGATCGCTGGTAACATTAACAATTTTGATCATTTTTATATTCCTCCCTGCTGTTCAAATACAATGAAGTGCCTAATGCAATAAAAATCCAGAATAACATATAAATTCTGTAGTTGTACCATACATTATCAAATAATCCCTGTATCAGATATCCTGTCATTGCTGCAATAAATGCTGCAGAAAATACTTTTACTTTTCTGTTTTGAGAATATATATAACTTTTAATCATATTTTTGTAGTAAACAAAAATAACAAAAACAAATCCAATAACTCCAATAATACCAGTCTCAGAAACTATTAACAGATAGAGATTATGAGGGTGTGGTGCACTGATTGCAGAATATGCATAAACAGGATAAACTTCGTTGAATGCGCTGCTCCCGAGACCTATCCCGGTAAACCAGTAATCTTTAAGCATTTCAAAGGTGCCTTTCCATATATATACTCTGTAAGAAGTCGAAGTATCGCTCATATCTCCTACGCTTGCAATTCTCGAAATAATGGAATCAGGTAAAAAGAAGATGGATATCACTCCGCAAAACGCAAACAACCAGAACACTTTTCGGTTTGTAAGAAACAAATATATTGCAAGAGCAATCAAAACTCCAATCCAACAACCTCTGGAATAAGTAAACACCATGGAGATTGTTGCTGTTGCAACAGCAACTGCCAAAAGCACTTTTAACTTTTTATTCTGTGTAACAGCATAAGCAGAAATTGAAATTATAATCAACCATATCAGATACTCTCCGAAAACATTCGGGTTTTCAAAAAAAGAAACTACTCTTCCGCCGATATCACCAAACATATTTTCATCGTGCCATTTACTTTGTTCCTCAAAACCTACAAACTTTTGAATTATTCCGTACAAAGAAACAGGCACCGAAGCTATAACAATACCGTAAACAGTGTAAGTAACCTGTTTTATAGTTTTCACAGATTTTGTTATTACGTAGTAAAACAACACAAAGGCAACATACACAAGGGCAATTTTTAAACTGGCAACAGGTGTATATGAAAATACCGTTCCGAAAACCAAGGATACCATATACACTGATACAGCAAAGTTCATAACTGTATGTGAATTGTCACTTTCGGTCGGAAAAGCAAACAACTTTTTATAAAGAAGAACACACAAAGTCGCTAAAGAAAGAGCCACAAGAACCATAGTAGGCAAAAAAGGCAGTAAAATAGCAACTAATAATGCAACAAGAAATGATTTTGCCAGTGAAAAATATATAAAAGAAAATGCCGCAACCATAAAAAAAACAGGTATAATTCCAAAACAAAGCACCAAAAAACCTAATATAATCCCAATTGTAAATGCAGATGTTTTTTTATAATCAGGAGTAAATTCGTCTTCTTTATTGAAGAAGTTACCAAAAGTTTTTCTCAAAAAAAAGGAATCTTTTATAAGATTTGTTAAATTTTTCTGCTGATGCATCATCACAACACCAAATATAACGAGAAAAACAGAAATAAGGAAATACACCGTACTACGTTCAACAAATATGCATCTTAAAACTGAAAAAATTCCAATCAAAGAGAAGGTCACACCATAATACTCAACTTTAATGTACGTAAATTCTCTTGTTAAATTTTCCATAAATTTATTAAGATAGCTTTCTGAAATTACTTTTCTTACAAAACCGGTTTTATTTACAAATTTATTTTTAAATGCAAGAATTTTATCTGAAATACGTGTTTTGTAGCTTGAATCAAAAGTATCTTCTGATGAAAACAAGGACAATGAAAAACTGTTTCTGATCAGTCTACGTACAAATATATCAATTTTTTTGACAGAACAATAAAACACACTTTCTTTTACCTTAGTAATAAGCAAAGTAAAAAAATTAGTAAAGGAATTTATTAAAGTACTATTCATCACTTTCCCCCTCCTTTATAAAAATTTTCTTTATAACATATATTTCTTTTACTCTTAACAGTATCAAGAACAAAACATACATTGACACACATACTAATCCCACAATGCACATAATCAACAAATTAGTTAATTTACCCGAAATATATCCTTCTAGTGCACTATATACCAAATGCGACAGTAACAATGATAAAATTACTGCAATCAAACTCTTAATCAATGTAGTTATAAGTTCCTTGAAGGAGATTTCTTTAATGTTTTTCTTAATCAGAGCCAAAAGAATAATTGTGCTTACGTTTGTTGCAATGGAGGTGGAAACTGCCAGCCCGCCTATCCCCCACGATTTGTAGAGTGAAAAACTACATATGGTATTAATTGCAATTGATACTATTGCAACTTTCATAGTGATTTGAGATTTTTGCATAGCGTAAAAACTTTTGTTAATAACCTCATTCAAGGCATATCCAAGCATACCAAAGCTATAAAACATAAGTGCTGTTGTAGTCAAGGTTGTCGATGTTGTATCAAAGCTACCACTTTCATAAATAATTTTAACAACATCCTTTGAATAAAGCACAAACATTCCCATCACCGGAAGAAGAAACATTATTGTGGCCTTTAAAGAATTCAAAATATAGTTTGCAGCATTTTCTTTATCGTTATCTGCAAAAAATCTTGAAAGTGACGGCAAGGTCACATTGGTTAGCGAAACAGCAAACACACTTGCTATTATAAGATAAATCCTGTTGGCATAGTTGATTGCAGGAACAGCTGCTCCGTCAGCAACAAAAGATGCTAAAAACAAATTGATCATAATATTTAACGGTTGAACCCAAGAACTCAAAATCACCGGACCCGCCAACTTATAAACCTTAATCATTCGTTCATCAAACAAAGAAAAACAAAAAGTGTAATTATAGTTAAATTTTTTAAGTTTGGGTAACAGAATAACAAACTGCATTATCCATCCCAAAAGCATTGTAAGTGTAACGCCGTAAATTGTAGTATTTTCTCTGAATATAATAAAATAAAGAATTGTTATCAGATTTGAAACAAGGCTCATTGCAGCAGGAACCTTAAATTCTCCGTATGATTGCAAAACTCCCGCAAAAGAGTATGCAAGTGTAGTAAAAACCAACGAAGGAAAAATCATCTTCAAAAGATTTGACGTAAGCATCACTGTTTGCGGAGATTCACTGAGACCTTTTGCTATAAATTCAACAATATTTACAGAGAAAAACATTCCGAATAGCGTAATAACAAAAGAAGCAAATGATACAACAGTTATAAAATTACTGGCAAATTTATCAGCTATGTCTTTGCCTGATTTTTGATAATATTCATTAAATACCGGCACAAACGCCGATACTATAGCGAAACCAAGAACCATATCAAAAAAGCTGAGCGGAATCTGCATAGCTGTATAGAAAGCGGTAGCTTCCATTCCGGTTCCGTAAAAATGCGCAATAAAAATTTCTCTCAGTTGTCCCAAGAGCTTTGAAAATAAAATTATAATAAATACATTACTGACTGTTTTCACCGAACTACTCATATAATTCACACACAAAAACACAAAAACACGATAAACCAACCATGTTCTTGTGTCCTTTTTTTACTCTCCTACGTAGTATTTAACAATTTCTTCCAGAAGTTCATCACGTTCAAGTTTTCTTATAAGGCTTCTGGCATTCATATGACTGGTGATGTATGAAGGATCACCTGAAAGAAAATAGCCGACAATCTGATTAACAGGACTGTATCCTTTTTCTTTTAATGCAGTATAGACCGTATTCATAATCTCTCTGGCTCTGTATTTCGGATCTTTCGGAACATCGAGTCTTACAGTTTCATTATGATCCATATGAATTCCTCCGTTCTGATCATTTTTCTACATTATACCATAATTTCTTTATATATTCAAGTAACAATATTATATTTTTGGTTATTTATGTCTTTTATTCTTTTTGGTTTTTTTGGAATACTTAAAATTAACACCAAGAACTCCACCTGTCACCCCTAAAATAAGTCCTGCAAATATTCTGACAATTGATGTTAAACCGAAGGTGATACCATCTGTTATTCCAATCAAAAATAATATCGTTACATAAACAAAGCTACAAGTGAGTCCGCTTTTCCAACCGCCAAAATTGCTTTTTATCCCAGACAAAAATCCACACACTACAAATGAAAAATAATATAAAAACAAAGATATGTATCCTGTGTTTTCATCCGATATTTTAAATTTTTCAAATATTAAGGCTGTAACAACTATAAGAAATACACTTAAAATTAACGTTATAATTACAGACTTAACTATGTCTGATATCAAATTACCCCCATTACCATGTACACTTATATTATTTGTTTTTTTCATAAAAAATCCACCTTTCACTGTAATATACGTGAAAAATGGATTTCATATTACTATTCTGTTACAGTTTCTTCATTAGCATCAGAATCTGAATTTGCTTCATCTTCAAGTAATGTTGTTTCTGAATCACTGTATTTATCTACACTTTTAACAGCCCAACTTTCAAGCTTAACTTTATTCTCGCCCATTTGTATTGTGAGAACACCGTTTTTACTTGAAACCACTTTTCCGTGAAAACCGCCGATTGTTGTGATTTTGTCACCTTTTTTTAAAGAGTTGATCATATTCTGCTGTTCTTTTTCTTTTTTCTTCTGAGGTCTTATCATAAGAAAATAAAAAATAGCAATGATAACCACAAAATACAAAATCATTCCTGTAGTTCCGTTTCCCATTTGAATACCTCCTATACATTTATTTTAAATTTATGATACATCAAAAAGCAAATTTTGGCAAGTACTTTTTTGTCATTCAGCCAACCTGATATCGTTACCTGCGAATTTCAACATCAGATAATTGCCTACTATCCTCGAAGATACCCTTTCAGAATACAATTCTTTAATTTCTTCAAGTGATAAATTAGTGCTGATAATTGTTTTTTTATTCTCATTCAGTCTTGAGTTTATAAGATCAAACAAAACCTCGGAAGTATAAGTAGTTATCAACTCGGTTCCAAGATCATCTATAATCAACAATTCAAAATTTCTGATGAAATCTATCTGCATCATTGCACTTTCATCAACTTCGTTACCAAATTTCATTTTTTCGAACAAAGGAAAAATTTTATAAGCCGGCTGATAATATACATTTGCACCTTTTTCAATAACATCCTTTGCAATGCAGCTTGAAAGAAAAGTCTTGCCTAATCCGGTTCCGCCTGTAAATAAAAGATTTTTGCTTTCGGGTCCGAATCCTTCAGAATAATTGCGGCAAATTTTAAGTATATATGACATTATTTCCCGTGAAGAAGGAGTGCTGTCATCAGAAGGATAATATTCAAGATTAAAAGTGTCAAACGACTGACTGTCCATTATAACAGGAAGATTGGCATTTCTAAAAGCTTCCTCCTTAAGTTTTTTTAAATAGCAATGACATCTGTTATTATTAACTATACCTTCATCTTTGCAAACTTCGCAATCATATTTGATTTCAAGGAAATCAGCGGAGTATCCGTTTTCGACTAAAAGCTCACATCGTTCCATATTTAATTTTAAGGATTTACGTTTAAGGCTTTCAAGAGCATCCATTACATCAGTGCCACTCATAACTGTTTTGGTTAGTTCTATACCGAGAGATGATAATTTATCATCTATTTCTTTAATTTTAGGTACGGCTTTATATATTCTTTGTGTTTTTTCAAACAAGTCATTGTTTTTATCAAACAATCTGTTTCTATAGTATTCATTTACTTTTCCAGTTACTATTGACGAATATCTCATATTATCCCTTCTTTTCAGCTTCGTTAATCATTTTTTCAAACATTTTTTGTTCTATAGACTTATAATTATCATTTCTTTGCTCAAAATTGGAAAATTTATTTGCTTTTCTTTTAACGGTTGTACTCTTTTTAATCGGTAAACCATCAGAATTTAAAATTTTATCCATATAGGCAAAAGATACTTTTCCCGTTGAATCTATTGTTTTTTCGTAAGCATCACTAATCTCACTATCTGTAAATTTATCTGTCCACTTATCTACAAATTCTTTTTCTTTTTTAGTCAAATCCCGGTTGTAAATTTTCAAAAGCGCTTTAATTTTACTGTATACAGATCTTTTTTCTTCTGACTTTCGCACAAATTCGTGAGCTTTTGCCGGTGTGTCAATTTCCAATTCAGACCATTCCAAAGCAGTTTTTTCTATAAGACTTATAGATCTTTTACCTGAAGATGCCACATATTCAATCAAAATTAAAATAACATCATTTGAAAGCCCATACCATGTATTCAAACTTGTTAATGAGTTAATTTCAGCAACAGAAAGCATTTTGCCAAAAGCTTTTTCTGCTGTTCTTATTATTGATGTAACATCATTCTGATTCATCATCTCAAATCCATTATCCAGATTTGACTTAAATCTTTTTACCGGAATATCATCCTGTGCAGAAGAAAGCAGCGTAACTCCCGAGGAAGATATTTTTATAAGTCGTTTTTTCTCAAGGACACTCAAAACATTATACAATTTTTCCGTTTCAATTTTTGCAAGTTTGCAAATATCAGGGATTTCCTTATCCAATTTGTTGGAACAAAGAACGCAAAGATGTAAATACAACCTTAATTCCT
>CAZMHL010000076.1:0-8407 GCA_964566065.1 uncultured Eubacteriales bacterium | reverse complement strand
TAATTTTTCGTTATTATACAATACATTTTCAAAAAAATCAATAGCTTCCTTAACTATTCTTCAAAAAGCGGTGTTGAAAAATATCTTTCTGCCGTATCAGGAAGAACGGTTACAACAGTTTTTCCTTTGCCAAGCTTTTTAGCAAGCTTTATTGCGGCGGCAACATTTGTTCCGCTTGATATTCCACACATTATTCCCTCTTTTGATGCAAGTTCTTTTGCGGTATTTATTGCTTCTTCATCTTTAATAATGCAAATATCGCTGTAAATACTTTGATTAAGTATCGGCGGAATAAGACCGTCACCGATTCCCATCTGAATATGTGTACCGATTGAGCCGCCTGAAAGTATTGCTGCATCTTCAGGTTCAACCGCCCAGATAGTTATATCGGGGTTTTTCTCTTTAAGTACCTCACCTATGCCGGTAATTGTACCGCCTGTTCCTATTCCCGAACAAAAACCGTGAATTGGTCCGTTGACCTGATTAAGTATTTCCACTCCTGTCACGCTGCGCTGTACGGCAGGATTTGCCGGATTTTCAAACTGTTGCGGAACGAACACATTAGGATTTTCTGTCTGCATTTTCAGAGCGGTCTGCAAACACTCTTCAATACATTCTCCGATATTTCCCGCATCGTGTATAAGTATAACCTCTGCACCGTAGTGTTTAACAAGTTTTCTTCTTTCTTCGCTTACAGAATCAGGCATAATGATTTTAGTCTTATATCCTCTTACCGCGCCAACAAGTGCAAGACCTATGCCCTGGTTGCCGCTTGTAGGTTCAACAATTATTGTATCCTTATTTATTTTTCCTGCCTTTTCAGCTTCAAGTATCATATTATATGCTGTACGTGTCTTTATGGAACCTCCTACATTGAGTCCTTCAAACTTCACAAGAATACGGGCACTGTCTTTATCAACCATCTTTGAAAGGGCAACTATCGGAGTATTTCCCAAAGCTTCCAAAATATTATTACAAACCATTATATACCTCCTTTTGGAAATCAGTGCTGATATTATTGATATATTAAAATTTCCAAAATTGGTTAATCAACCCATAAATTGTAACACAAACAGCATTATATTTCAACATTTCTTCAAAATAATTTAAAAGCAAAAACTAAAAAGTTACTGCTTTTGACTTTTACATCTCTTTTCTTAATCTTTTTTTCGTTTCCTCTACGGTTTCTCCGTCTTTTGTAAGATACTTATCAACAAATTTGTCTTCAATTTTGTTGTAGGCTCCAACGACGGTGTCCTCAACTTTTTTGTATCCCGAAACTGCTGTATCGCTTATTTTTTCAAAGCCTTCAGTTACAGTTTCTGCAATTTTCTCATTCATTTTTGTAAGTTTTGATTTCGCCATTTTTTTAATTCCTTTCTTTGATTAAATTCAAACCTGTAAATATTACAATTATACACATACCTATACCGCTTAATGTGTTAAAAAGCACAATATCATTTGCAGTCAAGCCTTCAAAAGATACGACCATCGACCTTTGAAGAGAATAAATTGACACTACGGCATCAGACAGATTTATACTCCTTACGGTTCTTATATACGGCAAATGATTCTTCTTTGACTTTACAAAACCTATTATAGCCAATGTGAGCTTTGTAAATGCATAAGCGGCAATTGTTATCATTGCAATTTCGTGATATGTTACCGTAACATCATATTTAACCGTCATATAAACAATACCACTTAAAACAAACGAAAGTACCAGAATCATCACTCCTGAGAATTTCATTACAAAAGCTTCGTCTTCCTGATTTTTTGAAGCTGTACTTACTATCAAAAAGCGCATTATACTTAAAATTATATAATATGCTCCAACGGTTATAAACCAAAAAGAATAAGAAGCAATTCCAAGTACAAAGTTGTACATAGCAAATGCTATGTTTATAACAAGCTGTAAAGTCCTGTTATTGAGTGTTTTCATTATTTAATTCCTTTTGTTATAGGAATCAGTGAAAGTAACAGCAAAATTCCAACAAGTCCTATAATTGTGCCAAGAACAATATTTTCCCAAACCATACAGAAGCACATTCCAACGCCTAATGTAAGTGCTCCCACAATTCCAAAGATTGAAAATGATACTGCTCTGCCATTCAACTTAATCGGAGCTTTGTTTTCCTTTTTTCTCCACACAAGAACAGTTATAATACCAATAATGAGACCGACACTTCCAAATACAACTCCTTGCTTGAATGCATTCCACTCAGGCAGAAGCACCATACACATACCAAGAGCAAACAATACCATACTTACTGTTCCAAGCATCATTGCAACAAAATTGCTTTTTTTCATAACAACTACCTCCCATTTTTTATTAAAACAACAGTTGTGTTTTTAATACAATTAAAGTATAATTAAGAATAAAGAGAAAAACAATCACCAATTTCACAACATCTGTTGGAATAATGAAAGAAGGTTTATATTTGAATGTAAAAAACAACAAAAGAAGAAGAGAGTCTGTTGAAAAAATAGAAAAAGTTTTTATCAATTTACTGCAGACAAAAGAAATCAACGAAATAAGCGTTTCGGACATATGCAAAGAGGCAGGTCTAAACCGCAGTACATTTTATGCAAATTACATTGACATTTATGACCTTGCTGACAACATCCGTGATGAGCTTGAAAATGATTTCGGCACAATTTTTAAACAAAACGAACCAAAAGAAAACGAAAATTCCGGTGCAGTAAAAATGTTCAAACATATCAAAGAAAATCAGCTGTTTTACCGAACTTATTTTAAACTGGGCTATGACAACAACCATCAGGCTTTAATTTACGATGTTTCCCGTGCCGAAAAAGATTTTGCCAACAAAAATCTTGACTACCATATTGAGTTTTTCAGAAGCGGTCTTAATGCCATTATTAAAAAGTGGCTTGCAGGCGGTTGTAAGGAATCTCCGGAGGAAATGTCGGAAATTATTTCTTTGGAATATAAAGGAAGATAGATATGAAAAATACATATCAGTATTGAAAATTAAATATATGTTAAAAGATTATTATGTATTGACTTTAAAAGCAATACATGATAGAATAATTTTAAAGAAGTTAGTCGTAACTAACTCGTTTTGAAGTAACAGCCTTGCGCTTTTACAATATAATTATAGACAGAAAGGTGACAGAAGCTATGATGAATTTTAAAGAATGGGACGGCTTTGAAGGCCGCGTCTGGAAAGAAGAAATAAATACCAGAGATTTTATACAGAAAAACTATACACCTTACGAAGGAGATTCATCCTTCCTTGAGGGACCAACTGAAGCCACAGACAAGCTTTGGGGAATTTTGCAGAAGCTTCAGAAAGAAGAACGTGCCAAAGACGGTGTTCTTGATATGGAAACTTCTGTTGTTTCCACAATTACTTCCTATGCCCCCGGATACATAAGCGAGGAAACAAAGGATTTGGAAAAAATTGTCGGACTTCAGACAGATAAACCTCTAAAACGTGCATTTATGCCCTTTGGCGGTATTAAAATGGCTGAAAAGGCTTGTATCACAAACGGTTACACTCCCGATCCGTCATTAAGCACCATATTTACCAAATATGCCCGCACTCATAATCAGGGAGTATTTGACGCTTACACCCCCGAAATGAAAAAAGCCCGTCACAACAAGATTATTACAGGTCTTCCCGATTCCTACGGCAGAGGCAGAATTGTAGGAGATTACAGAAGAGTTGCTCTTTACGGCATTGATGCACTCATAAAATCAAAAGAATCCGACCTTGAAAATATCGGCGGCGGTACAATGACCGACTCTGTTATCAGACTTCGTGAAGAAGTTTCACTTCAGATTAAGGCACTTGTGGAAATGAAAGAAATGGCACAGAGCTACGGTTTTGACATTTCAAATCCTGCTAAAAATGCAAGAGAAGCCGCACAGTGGCTCTATTTCGGTTATCTTGCCGCAATAAAAACTCAAAACGGAGCAGCAATGAGCGTCGGCAGAATTTCTACATTCCTCGATATTTACATTGAAAGAGATATTAAAAAAGGAATACTGACAGAATCAGAGGCTCAGGAACTTATTGACCATATGGTTATGAAATTCAGAATGGTTAAGTTCGCCAGAGTTCCTTCATATAATCAGTTGTTCAGCGGTGACCCTGTTTGGGCAACCTTAGAAGTTGCAGGTATGGGTGCAGACGGAAGATCTATGGTTACAAAAACCGACTACCGTTTCCTGCGCACATTGGAAAATATGGGACCATCACCCGAACCTAACCTCACTGTACTTTATTCAAGCAAATTGCCTGATAACTTTAAAAAATACGCATCAGAAATCTCTATAAGAACAAGCTCTATACAGTATGAAAACGATGACGTAATGAAACCAGTATGGGGTGATGACTACTCTATCTGTTGCTGTGTATCTGCTACACAAACAGGTAAAGAAATTCAATTCTTCGGAGCAAGAGCAAATCTTGCAAAATGCCTTTTGTATGCGATCAACGGCGGTGTTGATATGAAAACACATGAACAGGTTGGTCCTGCTCTTCGTCCTATTACAAGCGAATATCTTGACTATGATGAGGTTATTGAAAAATATACGGCAATGATGCAGTGGCTGACAGAGCTTTATGTAAACACACTTAATGTTATACAGTATATGCATGACAAGTACAACTATGAAGCTGCTGAAATGGCACTTATAGATACACACCTCCGCCGTACATTTGCAACAGGTATTGCAGGATTTTCACACGTTGTTGACTCACTCAGTGCAATCAAATATGCAAAAGTTAAAGTTATCCGTGATGAAACAGGTATTGCTGTTGACTTTGAGACAGAAGGTGATTTTCCTAAATACGGAAATGACGATGATCGTGCTGATGATATTGCAGTATGGCTCTTAAAAACTTTCCTTGAAATGTTAAAACGCCACCATACTTACCGCAATTCAGAACCTACAACTTCAATTCTTACTATCACATCTAATGTTGTTTACGGCAAAGCAACAGGAAGTATGCCTGACGGCAGAAAAGCAGGTCAGCCGCTTGCGCCCGGTGCAAACCCAAGCTACGGTGCAGAACAGAACGGACTTTTAGCATCACTTAACTCTGTTGCAAAGCTTCCTTACCACTGGGCATTAGACGGTATTTCAAATACACAGACAATTAATCCCGATGCTCTTGGTCATACGGAAGAAGAACAATCAGATAATCTGGTTCAGATTCTTGACGGATATTTTGACCAAGGTGCTCATCACCTTAATGTAAACGTATTTGGAATTGAAAAGCTTCTTGATGCTATGGAACATCCTGAAAAAGAAGAATATGCAAACTTTACTATTCGTGTTTCAGGTTATGCTGTTAAATTCATCGACCTGACACGTGAACAGCAGATGGATGTAATTTCCCGTACCTGCCATGGAAAAATTTAAAGGAACCATTCATTCTCTGGAAAGCTTTGGTTCTGTTGACGGTCCCGGTGTACGATTTGTTGTTTTTATGCAGGGGTGCAATATGAGATGCAAATATTGCCACAATCCTGAAACGTGGGCCCTTAACGGCGGAGATGTTTACACAGCTGAAGAACTTTTTGAAAAAGTATGGAAATATCGTACCTATTGGGGAAAGGATTTGACAAAAGGCGGTGTTACCGTTAGCGGCGGCGAACCGCTTTTGCAGTTGGAATTCATGACTGAATTTTTCAAAATTCTCAAATCCAATGGAGTGCATACCACAGTTGATACATCAGGTCAACCCTTCTGCAACAATAAAGACTTTTTAAAGAAGTTTGACGAGTTGCTTAAATATACAAACCTTGTATTACTTGATCTTAAGACATATTACAACGAAGAACACAAAAAGCTTACAGGATATGATAATAAAAACATACTTCAAATGGCAACATATCTTTCTGATAAAGGTATCCCAATGTGGATAAGATATGTTCTTGTCCCGGAAGTAACAGACAATGAAGATGATTTAAAAAATCTGGCAAAATTTATCAAACAGCTTAAAACTGTTGAAAAGATAGAAGTTTTGCCATATCACACTTTAGGTGTTTTCAAATGGGAAAAACTTAATATTAAATATCCGCTTACCGGAGTAAGAGCTCCAAGCAATGATGAATTAAATAGGGCAAAACAGATATTGGAGTCCCCTTCCCTTTGAAATCTTGAATATACCAAAAATAAAAAATCCCCTGAATGCGACCGCATTCAAGGGGGTTTGTTTTTAATGAGTCAGTAACAGCATTGCCACAAATAAAAATGCTATTACCCAGGAACTGACTTTAATTTTTTTGAAGTCACCGCAAAATGAACTGATTATAATATATGAAATCAGTCCAAATGCAATACCATAAGAAATATTATATGTAAAAGGCATTACTGCAAGAGTTAAAAATGCGGGAACAGAAACCTTGTAGTCATCCCAGTCGATATTTTTAACTGATGCCATCATAAGTATACCTACATAAATAAGCACTGCGGCAGTTGCACATCCCGGTACAAGTTGCGCAACAGGGCTTAAGAACATTGCACCAAAGAAAAACAAGCCACAGAATACCGATGTAAGTCCTGTGCGTCCGCCTGCTGCAACACCTGCATTAACTTCACTGAACGTGGTAACTGTTGAGGTTCCGCAAATTGCACCTGCAGTTGTTGCAATCGCATCCGAAAGCATGCCTTCATTCATATTTAAAGGTTCTCCGCTTTCATCAAGCAAATCTGCGCGTTCACAAGCAGCATACAATGTTCCCAGTGTATCAAACATATCTACCATACAAAATGCAAGAGCGGTTGTTATAATAGCAAGAATCAGGTTGGCAGTTCCGTGTTCTTCAGCAAAAGCCGAAAAGTCCAAACCTTCAGTAAACACCTTGAACAATGACTGTTCTTTGAACTCAGCAAAAGCTTCAAAGGGACTTATGAAATTAATATTAAGATTTGCATAAAATCCGTCAACGGTAAGTCCAAGTAAATAATAAAGCACCATACCACCAATAATGCCGATTAACACAGAGCCTCTGATTTTTTTCTGTGCCATAATAACAATTGCAAGAAAAGTACACAACGTTACAACCAGTGGCATTATATCGCCCCAACTCTGATTAAGAAGATTAAAGGATGCAAGGTCAACACAGGTTGAACTGTTGGGAACAACAATGCCTGCATTCTGGAGTCCCAGTAAAGCTATAAAAAGTCCTATTCCCGACGGAATTGCAACTCTTACCGCATCCGGCAGAGAATCAAAAATCTTTTTTCTTAAACCTGTTACCGTCAGAAGAATAAAAGCCAATCCTTCAATCAGAATAAGTACAAGAGCATTTGCATAAGACAATCCAAAACCGATACAAACAGTGTATACGAAAAATGCATTGAGTCCCATACCGCTTGCCTGTGCCAACGGAAGATTTGAAAGCAGACCTGCAAGAACTGTACCAAGTACTGCAGAAATTGCAGTTGCAATATAAATTGCACCATAAGATACGCCAAGAGGGTTTGAACCATCTCCAAAAGGATCTGCAAACATATTCGCATTTACCATCAAAATATAAACCATTGCAAAAAACGTGGTCATACCTGCAACAAACTCGGTTTTAACATTTGTTCCACGTTCTTTGAGCTTAAAAAAACGTTCCATACATTATCTCCTTTTACGTGTTAAGACATATTGTATCATATTTTTTGATAAATTTCCACATTTTTTGTTAAAATCAGCAAACCCCTTTGAAATTAATTTCAAAGGGGTAAACTTTTTATTTGGACAGCATAACCTTGTCGTTTGCGAATTCACTTCCGCTTTACGTACAAAAAGTCAATATTTTTTTGATAGTGCGCATTTAATCTTCATTATAACAGGTAAAGATTTCTTCAATTCTGTCATTATCCTTATTTTTGGTAAATGCACTTACCAAAGGTACAATCACAAATGAAACTGCCATTGCAGCTACACCCATTTCAGGTGATTTTGCAGCCGCAGCAGAGAATCCTGAATTAAGCGAAATAACCAATGTTGAAATACCTACCGTCAGAAGACCTGAAAGGATACCTGCATAAGCACCGATTTTTGTGATTTTCTTTGAGAAAAGTCCCCAGATGTAAGGTCCGATAAAGCAACCGGAAACAACACCCCATGAGAAAGACATAAGACTTACAATAATCGGAATATTCTGTGTTGCGAAAATGAAAGAGCACGCAACGAATACAAGGCAGAGAAGTCTTGTGGTGAGCATCTGTGTTTCGGGCTTGGTTTCTTTCTTTCTGACAGAAGGAATAAGGTCAACCGCAACAGCCGATGCCGATGTAAGTACCACTGCTTCGAGAGTTGACATGGAAGCAGAAAGAAGTAAAATCATAATAATTGCAAGGAGAACGATTCCCAGTGTACCGCTTCCCAAAACCTGCATAAGAACCTCAGGTATAATAGCATCAATACCGCCCTCG
>CAZMHL010000075.1:0-8539 GCA_964566065.1 uncultured Eubacteriales bacterium | reverse complement strand
CCACCTTTTCCTTTAATATGTACTGTTGAAAAAGTGTCAATCTTGCCATCTTTTATTGTTGTTTCAATTTTATGTGTAGTCAAATTTACATCTTCTGCTTTAATGTTTAATTCTAATATGTAGATACAACAAGAAATCAAAGAAGAAGAGCGATTACAGGGTTTATGGCAAATTATAAACCAAAGTTTGCTTGATTACATATTGAATTATAAATTGAGAGGTTGAGAAAAATGAAAATGATTTAGCAAAAACCACTTGCCTTGCACTATTTGGAGAAAGCATGTATGCATTTGGTTTTTTAGTTTTTTATAGACCTTTTTATTCGATATATACAACATCTTAACACAGTTTTTGACTTATAGCACAAACTTTAAAAAAGGGATTGGCTAATCAGTATAATAAATAAAAATAATGTTTTAAGAGTTGCAAACTTAAAACACAATAATTTAATAAGCAAGAAAGATTGACACTTGTAAAAATCTAAAAAGTGGTTCATAACCCACAAATGTTAAACCCGACTTTTAGACTGCTTATTAAAGCAAAAACCCCAAAACTATCAAGGTTTTTAGACCTTTTTAGTCTTGAGGTTCTGCTTTAAAATCAATGAGCAAGCCTATAAGCCGGGTTCTGTATTAGACAATCATCTATCTAGACCGGACATCTCTGTCCGGCTCGAGCCACCTACCCAGGAGCGTCGGGCCAACGTATTCTCCTAATGCGGTGTTGCTTCAGGTGGGGTTTACACGAAAAAGCGATTTCCCGCTTTTCAGTGAGCTCTTACCTCACTATTCCATCCTTACCATTAAATGGCGGTATATTTTCTGTTGCACTTTCCTTAGAGTCGCCTCCACCGGGTAACTATCCGGCACCCTGCCCTATGAAGCCCGGACTTTCCTCGTACCTGCCCTTTCGTTCGCAGTTCCGCGATTGTCTGGCTTACTCAAATATTTATCTATCTGATATTATACACATTTTTTTGTTCTGACGCAAGTATTTCTATGACAAAATTTTCTTTCAGTAATTTTACAAGTTTTTCAACAACAGGAATTTCTGTTTCATAATGTCCTGCCTCTACGAGAGCAAACCCATTTTCCGCTGCATATTGAGCCTGATGATAGGAAGCTTCTCCGGTAATGTATAAATCACATATATTCTTATCTAATTTATAAACAAAATCTCCACCGTTACCACCGAGTACAGCAATCTTTTCAATAGTATCATCGCAATTTCCGCACACTCGTAAGCCGTTTGTTTTCAATTTCCTTTTTATTACGTTTAAAAAATCGTTCAATTTAGTTTTGCTGATTTTTCCTATTCTCATCATACCGTCAGCATAAATTGAAGTGAGCCCAAGTTTTTCTGCCAGAGTATCATTAACACCACCGACTGTCACATCGAGATTTGTATGGCAAGAATATATGGAAACGTTATTTTGAATTGCTTTAATATAGACATCATTGCTGATGCTTTTTAATGGTTTGAAAATAACCGGATGATGTGTGATTATCAAGTCGGCATTTTTATTTACCGCCTCATCTATCACATCAATATCAACATCGAGAGCAACAAGTATTTTATTAACTTCATAGTCAGGTTTACCGATAAGTAATCCGACATTATCCCACTCTTCTGCAAGCTCACAAGGAGCAAATTTTTCAATCAACGCAGCAATCTCAGATATTTTCATATTTATCCTCCAGAAATCTAATTAAATCTTTGTACAACTTTTGAAATTCGGATTCATATATACCTTTCAACTTATCTTTGGCTTGTTTTATAAGTTTAGAAATATATGGTTTCAAAAGTTCTGAATCTGAGTTTAAAATTTCATCAGAAATCATTTTCTCTCTGAAAGTAATACTGTATGGCTGAGAATAAACGGCTTTTAAAACAACGTATATTTTTCCATTGTCAGACACAAGTTTTTCTTCAACAGATTTAAATCCTTTTTCAGCAAGATAACTTCTGAGTTTATCAACTCCGGTCATAGGTTGGAGAATCAATTCTTTAAAAGATTTAGCCACTGTGAAAGATTCATCAATTATTTTAATTATTAGTTCTCCGCCCATACCTGCAATAACTGCCGAATCACATTCTGAGCACTCAATACCCTTTAAACCATCACAGAGCCTTGTATGCAATTTTTTTTCAAGAGAATGTTTAATAATATTCTTTTTACAGGCAGATACAGGACCTTCGTTAATATCACAAGCTACTGCATAGTCGCAAATATTATTTTTAACAAGGTATATAGGTATTTTTCCGTGATCGGTACCTATGTCTGCTACGCTTTTGTATTTTACCATATCAGCTATGGCTTGCAGTCTTGGTTTAAGTTTCATATTAAACTCCAATAATTTAGTTTGTATGATTAATTATAAAATAAATCTGGTCAAGTGTCAATAAAACTAAAAAAACTGCCATAAGACAGTTTTAAGTTTATTTGTTAACATATCCGTTATACGCTTCTTCATCACAAATAAGTATTACATCAGGATGAGTTTTCAACATAGTTGCAGGACTTGAAGTAGAAATGTTTTCGTCTAACAATTCTGTTACGGCTTTATGCTTTTCTTTGCCGCTTGCCATTATAATAATTTTACGAGCATTCAGTATATCTGCAATTCCCATAGTCAAAGCATATTTCGGAACGTCTTCATAATTTTTAAAAAAGCGGGAATTAGCATCAATTGTATCCTCTTTTAGAGATGTCAAATGAGTTCTGGAGTTCAAATTAACATCAGGTTCATTAAAACCAATGTGCCCATTTCTACCAATGCCGAGGATCTGAAGGTCAATACCGCCACTTAACCTGATGGACTCTTCATAATTTTTACACTCTTCTTCTGCATCTTCAGTCTCACCATTCATTATATGCACTCTATTCATATCAATGTTTACTTTATCAAAAAGTTTATCACACATAAATCGATAATAACTCTGCGGATCACTTCTCTTTATCGGATAATATTCATCTAAATTAAAAGTAGTGACTTTTGAAAAATCTATTTCTTTGTTTAGGTATTTTTCTGAAAGTATTTCATACATACCTATGGGGGTTGAACCAGTGGCAAGTCCAAGCACACTATCGGGTTTTAATATTAATTGTGATGCAACCAAATCCGCTGCTCTTTCAGACATTTCTCTATAGTCTTTGCAAATTATTATACGCATTTATTTTACCAATCCTTCAATTATGTTTTTAAGTTCATTTTCTTTATTTGAAATATCATACACTAATTTGAATTGATTTCTCGCACGGTCAAGATTGTGGTTTTCCCTGTGAATTTTAAAATAAGTATCACCGTTCAAATAATCGGTAAGAAATCTAATGCCACATTCATATGTGAGTAGCTTAACAGAAAATGGCAGGAGTTCAATTTCTTTTTTTGTCAGATTATCTTTCATTTCTTTAAGATAACCTTTGGAAAAACTTTTAAATGCCTCACAATTAAACTCAACCAACTCCAAATTGATTTCATCTTCCGCTGCAGTTGAACCTGCCATTCTCAATGCATCACCAAAATCGTAGAGCATACTTCCCTGCATTACTGTATCCAAATCGATAACACAAACAACCTTCCCGGTTGCTACATCAAATAAAATGTTGTTGATTTTGGTATCATTATGTGTAACTCTTAAAGGAATAGTTTTATTCTCTATTCCTTTTATAACAGTATTGGCAAAATTTTCACACTCTAGTGCAAAATCAATCTCTTTTTTTACAAACGTTACTCGTCCGACCTTATCGTCAAGTATTGCTTTTTTTAAATCCGCAACCCTTTTAGGAGTATTATGAAAGTCTTTAATAGTTTCGTGGAGAGTTGCAACTGGAAAATCATAAAGCATATTTTGAAAATGACCAAATGCAACTCCTGCACTAAAAACATCGTCAAGCGATGCATTACTCTCTATGGTTTTAGTTTCATCTATAAACTTATATACTCTGAAATAGTTATTTTCATCAACTTTATAATAGTTTTTTCCCTCTGTTGTTTTAATGACAGATAAAGTCTCTCTTTCAGGATCTCCGCCTGAACTTATAATCTTCTTTTTAAGATGGTTAGTAACATTCTCAATATTACTCATAAGCTCATCTGGATTTTTGAAAACTTCAGAATTAATTCTCTGAAGTATATATTTAGGCTTTTCGGTACAATATGTATCATTTATATGACCATTACCATATTCTTTTATTTTAGAGTTAATACCGAATTTTCCAAGTATTTCAATAGGATTTAAAGACATATTCGCAACCACCTCGTATTTTTTAATTATACACTTAACAACAAAATATATCAATATAAAATCAGACTGTTTTTATGTAGTTTTAGTCAAAAAAAGAACTGCTGAATGCAGTTCTTAAATTTTAGTTGTTATTGATTTCTTTTAGTTTATTATGTCTTCTCATTTTAACATCTTCAGACATTGGTTTGATGTCACCGGCTTTTGTAAGAGCCCAACGCGTAAATACAGGACCAAAAAGTTCATAAATGAGAACAGCAAATAAGGTAATATTTCTTATAAGATTACCCTGTTCTCCAAGCTGCATTGCGGTAGCACACATACCAAGTGCAACTCCCGCCTGCGGTAATAATGTTATGCCAAGATATTTGCAAATCTGCGGAGAACAATCAGTAAATTTAGCACTGACAAATGAACCAAAGTATTTACCCAAAGAACGGAAAATAATGTAAATAAGACCAATGCACACTATCGCTATATCCATAAAGACATTCAGTTCAAGTTCAGCACCACTGATAACAAAGAACAAAGCATATAACGGTGAAGTCCATTTTTCAGCTCTTGACATCAAATCATCCGCAAGAGGACATATATTGTCAAATATTGTTCCCAGCATCATACATACCAGCAACGATGAAAAACTGATATGTACAGGTCCGATATAAAAATCAAACATGGTAAGTGACACTGTCAAAAACACAAGCGCAATTGTAAGGTTCAATCTGTTTGTATTTGAATTAAACAATTTTTCAAGTTGTGTGAGAATCCAACCCATAATTGCGCCTAAAATTAAAGAGCATACAATTTCAACAATCGGATTTATAATTATTGAAATTAAATCAACCGTACCGACAACGAGAGTTTTTGCAATACCGAATGAAACTGCAAAAACTATAAGACCCACCGCATCATCAAGTGCAACTATTGGCAAAAGAAGATCTGTTAAAGGACCTTTAGCCTTATACTGACGAACAACCATAAGTGTTGCAGCCGGAGCGGTAGCAGTAGCAATAGCACCTAATGTAATCAACTGCGGAACAGTTAATTTATCAGGCATAATTATATGCACAATAACCAAAGCGAGGTCAACAAACAATGTTGCAACGAGTGCCTGAAAAACACCAATTATCAATGCCTGTCTACCGGTTTTCTTAAGTTCGCTTAATTTAAACTCACTTCCAATAGAAAAGGCTATAAAACCAAGAGCAACTTCAGAAACCAAAGCCAAAGAGCTTACTGCTTCGCCGGAATTAAATCCTATTCCGTTTATTCCCAATGCCCCGATACAATACGGTCCAATGAGAACACCCGCAATAAGATAAGCTGTTACCGAAGGCAACTTCAAAGGTTTAAATGCACGTGTCATAAGCAATCCCGCAAGGAGTGCTATTGATACTGATAATAAAATATTCATTGATTACACTTCTTTCTGATTTTGTAAAAATTTGCATCCATATTAGAATATACCAAATTTGATATTTTGTCAATGAATTTCAAAGTAAAAATGCCAATTTTTCAGGTAAGGTTGTATAATCGTCTATTTCTATAAAATTAAAATCAGCAAGATACACAGATTCATCATTTCCACCCAGTCCGTAGTCGTCACCAACATATATCACCTCATCATGATTTATATTGTTTTCTTTACAATATAACGAAAGAGCGTAAGCTTTATCATAAGGTGCAGGTGCCATATCGAAAGAGGATGAACCACCCACAAAAGCAACGTAATCACTGAATTTTTCTTTTACTTCATAGTAAAATTTACGTCTTTTTGAACGGTCAGGATCAAATGCAAGCTTATCTTCCTGTTTGGCCTTAGTTCCAAGAAGAGGGAAAGTTATACATCCGGAAGGGTGATATTCTACATTTTCTCCCGTAACTTCAGTATAATTATATTTATTTCTGAAGTAATTTACTTTTTCTTCAATAATATCTTTGTTGACGGGAAGCTCTTCATTTCTTACTACAACTATATCATTTTGTTCTTTATCGTACTTTGCATACTGCATACCGTAATTCCCTATTATATCTATTGGAAAGTGGTCCATCTGTTCAAAAATTCTTCTGCATGTTCCTGCGCCAACCATCAATAATTTATATTTTTCACTCAACCTTTCAAGTACCTCTCTGTTTTCATCAGAAAGTTTTGTTTTATGTTGGGTCAGTGTGCCATCAAGGTCAAAAGCAATAAGTTTAATTTTTTCTTTATTCATTTTTAATTTCTCCATCAAAAATATAAATAATTCAGCCAAAGAACAGAATATCTGTCTTTTAAATCTTTTGCATACAAAATTGCATCATTAATCTTATCCTCGCCGTAAAGTTCAGTAAACTTCTCAAAATCAAGTTTGACTTTTTCCAACATTTCAATAAATTCTTCAGCTTTCGGAGCTTCGTTCAGTATTTCTGCAATTTCATTCCATTTTTCCTTTATAATCAAACTGTCATCTTTTTCATACCAACCAAGTTTGTTTTGGAGATTAATTACTCCATCGGCAGCTTCGGTATAAACTCGTTTTATTTCTCTCTCCCAAATTTCTATTTTGAAAGCTTTTCTTTCGGGTTTTAAAGCAATAATTTTATCTCTGAGTTTTGATGTAACAACAGCAGAATATGCAACGTCAATGCCATGTGCAAAATATCTCTCATTGTTAAGTATACCTGTTATTTCAAAGAAATGCGACAAATGATGCTCACTTCCTGATGCAGGTCTTGAACAATCCACATAACTCATAGCTATACCAACCACAACCAGTGCTTCCATCAAAGCACCAACTGTTTCTTCATCGCGTTTCACAACGCCATCAGCAAGTTTTTTCACATTTTCAGCTGATTCGTAAGTTAAATCATAAACCATTTGACAAAAATACTCATTATTAATCAATGCGCTGAGCTTCCAGTCGTTCAAACATGAATACTTACCAACAATATCACCGTATCCTGCCTGGAGCATTTCCATAGGTGCATCTTTCAGGACAGTAGTATCAGCAACAATAGCCTTTGGAGGACGTGCATTTAAAGTAACTTTCATATCTTCAAGAATAAGAGCAGAGCCAACGGAAGCATACCCATCCATAGACGTTGCAGTAGCAACAATATAATAATACAAGTCATTTTTGTAACTTACATATTTACAAAGGTCATTAATTACTCCCGAGCCAACGCCGATTATCAAATCTGTTTCCGCAGTGATTTTCGATTCAATCAAAGAAATGCTGTTTTCGTTTGGAATTACAAGCTCTCCGTTTTCGTTTAGAATCAGATTAGATTCAACTTTATCCTTTAATAATACAAAAACATTTTTACCGCAAACCTTATATGTATTACCGTCAGAAACCAAAAGTATATGGCTGTAACCTTTGCACATCTCAGGAAGTTTACTGATAGCATTTTTACCGATTTCAACAAAATCAATGGGACATAAATGTTTTTTTCCGCACTTACAATCAGTTACTCCAAGTAATAATTCATCCAACTTCATAAATACAACCTTCCTCTTGACAAAAATATTATTCATAAATATAATATAAATCAATCAAATATGATTGTCAATTGTCGGCTGATAAATTGAATAACAATCAAAAACGCTCAATTTGGTGATAAAATGTTAAAAGAAGAAAGATATGATAAAATACTTGAAATTCTTGAAGAAGAAACATACACATCAGCTGTTAATTTGAGTAAACGTCTGTATGTTAGTCTTCCCACAATCCGCAGAGATTTAGCAGAGCTTCAACAACGAAAGTTAATTTTCAGAAGTCATGGCGGTGCAAAAAAAATTAATAGTGAACACACCGTTATGCCGATTGGCTTCAGGAAAACACAAAATTATTCTGTAAAGAGAAAACTGTGTCAGAAGGCAACTGAATTTATCAACGATTATGACATAATATTTATAGACGCTTCTACAACCGCGTTTCAGTTAGCAGACTTTATTTCAACCAAAAAATCTGTAACAGTTGTAACCAACAGCATACCACTTTCGGTTTCTCTTGGAAAAAAAGGAATTAAGGTTTTTACTACAGGAGGAGAATTACAGGAAAACTCTTTAGGCTATGCAGGAAGTTATGCAGAAGAATTTGCCAGAAACTTTAATATAGACGTAATGCTTTTTTCATCCTGCGGAATAAACAAAAATGGTATTATAGCTGACACCTCGTTACCGGAGACAATGTTGAGAAAGATTGTTGCAAAAAATTCACAAAAGACAGTTTTTTTGTGCGACAGTTCAAAATTTTCTGTGTATGCACCTTATAACGTTATGCCGGTAAGTGAAGTTGATTATATTGTT
>CAZMHL010000074.1:0-8615 GCA_964566065.1 uncultured Eubacteriales bacterium | reverse complement strand
AAACGAAAGACCTTTCATTATTTTTTATACCTTAAGAAGATATCTTGAATATATCGGCTACAAGTTTAATTTCGTTCAGAATTTTACTGATATTGATGATAAAATGATAAACAAAGCCAATGAAATGGGTATAACCGTTAAAGAACTGGGCGAACAGTTTATCGGTGAATATTTTACCGATGCAAAAGGTCTTGGAATTAAAGAAGCTACTGTTCACCCGAAAGCAACCGAACATATTGAAGATATAATCAAACTTGTTCAGACTCTTATAGATAAGGGTTATGCATACGAGGTAAACGGCGATGTTTATTTCTCAACTCTTAAATTTAAAGAATACGGAAAGCTTTCAAAACAGCCTCTTGAAGATTTGGAGTCAGGTGCAAGAGTAAATGTGAATGAAGATAAGAGAGAGCCTCTTGACTTTGCTGTGTGGAAAAAACAGAAACCGGGCGAGCCTGCATGGGAAAGTCCCTGGGGTATGGGAAGACCGGGCTGGCATATTGAATGCTCTGCAATGGCAAATAAATATTTGGGTCATACAATTGATATTCACAGCGGCGGAAAAGACCTTATGTTCCCGCACCACGAAAATGAAATTGCACAGAGTGAATGTGCTAACGGATGTACTTTTGCAAAATACTGGATGCACAATGGCTTTATCAATGTAAATAACGAGAAAATGTCAAAATCAAAAGGCAATTTCTTTACAATAAGAGATATCGCTGAAAAATATCCTTACAGAGTAATAAGATTCTTTATGTTAAGCGCTCACTACAGAAGCCCCATAAATTTCTCTGATGAGCTTCTTGAACAGGCACAGAACGGTCTTACAAGAATTGACAACTGCATAGAAAACCTTAAATTTGCTTTGGAGCAGGACGGCGAAAAAGAGGTTTCTTTTGAAGAATACAGAGATAAATATAAAGAAGCAATGGACGACGACCTTAACACGGCAGATGCAATTTCCGTTGTATTTGAACTTGCAAGAGCAATAAATTCAAACCTTGCGGAAATGAGCAAAGCTTCAAAAGAAAATGCTCTCAAATTGATTGAAGAGCTTTGCGGTGTAATAGGAATACTTAAAGAGGAAGAAGCAAATAACCTGGATGATGAAATTGAAAAGCTTATCGAAGAACGCCAGACAGCAAGAAAAGAAAGAAACTTTGCAAGAGCCGACGAAATAAGAGATATGCTTAAAGAACAGGGAATAGTTTTAGAGGATACTCCTCAGGGTGTAAAATGGAAACGAGTTTAGAAAAATTCAGCGACGGTTTTGATAAACCTATTAACGAATATTCACCTCTTACTCTCGCATTTTTGGGCGATGCGGTTTATGAGCTTTTTATAAGAGCGCACATTGTTAAAAATTCAAATACTTCTGCCAATATGCTTCATAAAAAAGCAGTGGTTTTTGTAAAAGCCGATGCCCAGTGCGAGGCTTATGACAAAATTGAGCCACACCTTACGGAAGAAGAAATCAAAATTTTCAAAAGAGGCAGAAATTCAAAGGTAAATACCAAAGCAAAAAATGCCTCACTTGCTGCATATAAAAAGGCTACGGGTTTTGAAACTCTGGTTGGTTATTTGTATGTAAAAGGTGAAAGCGAAAGACTTAACGAATTGTTTAAGATTGCAACCGATTTTGAATAATTAGAAAAAACCTCCTCAAAATAACTTTGAGGTGGAAAAATGAAAAAGTTTTTGTATATGCTTCTGGGAACACTTATTATGGCACTTGGTCTGGACTTCTTTCTTATCCCGAATAAGATTGCGGCAGGCGGTGTGAGCGGTATTGCTACCATATTTGAATTTGTGTTTAACATAAGGGCATCTTACTCGGTTATATTGCTTAATATTCCTATTTTGCTGACGGCATTTTTCAAGGTTGGAAGAAAGTATGTTCTCCGTTCACTGACGGGAACGTTAATGCTTGCGCTCTGGATGAATCTGTTTGAAGATTTCGGCGCACTGTCCCGGGATTTGTTTTCTTCGGCATTGCTTGGCGGAATTCTCACCGGAACCGGAATGGGGCTTGTTATAAAATACAGCTATACCACCGGCGGAACGGATGTTATTGCAGGAATAATGAATAAGAAAAATCCACACGTATCCCTGGGTAATTTAATCCTTTTTATTGATGCGGTTATAATCGCACTTTCGGGCATAATTTTCAAAAGCCTTGACCTGGCGCTGTATGCGGTTGTCGCCCTTGGGGTTTCAACTAAAATTGTAGATAATATAGTCGAAGGCCTTGACTTTGCAAAGCAGATACTCATAATAAGTGAAAACTCTGAAAAAATTGCAAAGGAAATAATGGACAAACTCCAAAGGGGAGTAACAGGTTGCGAAATAAGAGGAATGTACACCAACAAGCGTAACCTTATGCTTATGTGCATCATTAAAAAGAATGAACTTTTGAAGGTTGAAAAAATAGTAAAAGAAACAGATAAAAATGCCTTTGTTATTTTAAATGATGTAAAAAAAGTTTACGGCGAAGGTTTTGAAAATATCAAAATTTAATCTTACCGGTCCGCGGTAAGAATAAAAAAATCTGCGGACAGAAAGGTTTTTGAGTAAAATGGAAAAAAGAGAAATAAATTTTCTCAATCTTGAAGCGTACAGAATAAGAAGACACATTCTTGACGCAGTTTACAATGCGGCATCAGGTCATCCGGGCGGCTCTCTTTCAATAGCAGAGGTGCTTTCGGTTCTTTATTTCAAAGAAATGAATGTTGACCCGAAAGATCCCAAAAATGCTGACAGAGACAGACTTGTTCTTTCAAAAGGACATTGTTCACCTGCTCTTTACGGCACTTTGGCTGAAAAAGGATATTTCCCGAAAGAAGACATTGTAACCTTCAGAAAAACTTCAAGCTATCTTGAAGGTCATCCCGATATGAAAGGTATCCCCGGCGTTGATATGTCATCAGGCTCTCTCGGTCAGGGAATAAGCGCTGCAAACGGAATGGCTCTTGCAGGTAAAATTGATAAAAAGGATTACAGAGTGTATGCAATCCTCGGCGACGGTGAAATTGAAGAAGGACAGGTTTGGGAAGCTTCTATGTTTGCCGCTCACTATAAGCTTGATAATGTTACATATTTCCTCGACCTTAACGGTCTTCAGATTGACGGACCTACAGCAGAGGTAATGAGCTCCGCTCCTGCTGACGAAAAGTTCGAAGCTTTCGGGTTTAATGTAATTACTGTAGATGCTCACAATGTTGAAGAAATCTACAATGCAATTCAGTCCGCAAAGGCTTGTAAAGGCAAACCTTCTGTTATTATCTGTAAATCAACAAAAGGTAAAGGCGTTTCTTATATGGAAAATCAGTGCAAATGGCACGGTGCCGCACCAAATGAAGAACTTTACAACGTGGCGATAGAAGAACTTGATGCTAAAATTAAGGAATTGGAGGAACTTTGCAATGAGTGATGTTAAAATAGCTACCAGAGAAGCTTTCGGTAAAGCTCTCGTTGAATTTGCAAATGATTATGATTTTGTTGTAATGGATGCAGACCTTGCAGAAGCTACAAAAACAAATTTGTTCAAAAAAGAATTCCCTGAAAGATTTTTCGATACAGGTATCGCTGAGGGCAATATGATGTCAACAGCAGCAGGTATAGCGACAACAGGTAAAACTGTTTTTGCCGCATCCTTTGCAATGTTTGCATCAGGCAGAGCTTTTGAACAGGTAAGAAACTCAATTTGTTATCCAAAGCTTAACGTTAAAGTTGTAGGAACTCACGGCGGTATCTCCGTTGGTGAAGACGGTGCAACCCATCAGTGCCTTGAAGACCTTGCAATAATGAGAACAATCCCGAATATGGTTGTAATTTCAACCTGCGACGGTGTTGAAACAAAAGCAGCAGTAAAAGCCGCACTTGAACATAACGGTCCGGTTTACTTAAGATTCTGCAGACTTGCAATGAATAATATCTATGACGAAAATAACTTCAATTTTGAAATCGGAAAAGGTATTCAGGTCAAAGAGGGAACAGATGTAACACTTGTTGGAACAGGTATCGTTCTTAACTTTGCAATCGAGGCTGCAAAGCTTCTTGAAAAGGAAGGAATTTCCGCAAGGGTAATTGATATTCATACAATCAAGCCAATCGATAAAAATATCCTTGTTAAAGCTGCTAAAGAAACAGGCGCAATCGTAACCGTTGAAGAACATAATATCTTAGGCGGGCTCGGAAGCGCAGTTGCTGAAGCGGTTGCAGAAGAATATCCTGTTCCTGTTGTTAAAGTGGGCGTAGAGGATAAATTCGGTACATCAGGCAAACCTGCAGAACTCTTTGAAATGTTCGGCCTCACTTCCGAAAACATTGCAGAAAAAGCTAAAAAGGCAATCAGCCTTAAGAAATAAAATTACAACCACTGATATATATGTGTCAGTGGTTTGTTGTGATATACTTATCTGTATGTTTTTGATAAATAATTATATAATGAGGTGATAAGATGAAAAGAAAATTATTGGCGGTAGTTTTAATAATGATTCTTGCGGTTTCAGGCTTTGCTATGGTTTCTTTTGCAAATGAAGATGAAGAACCAATTGCAGAAGGCGAGTTTATTGAATTGGACGATTTTGGTGGGTTTGAGTCTTATGAATACTGGAGATTGTATGAAGACGGACTTTTGTCAATATACGGAACCGGTATGGTGTATGTTGCTAAAGATTCAGTAGCAATAGCAGGAGAAGAGTATCGTGACTTTGTTAAACGCATAGAGCTCTGGGGTGACTTTAAAACAATTAAGCTGGAAAGCGGTGTGGGCGAATATCTTAACCTTGAAAGCATTACAATAGCGGATACCATTACATATATTGAAGATGCCATATTTTTAAATGAAACCCTATCTGAAATTATTGTGCCTGAAGAAAATGCAAATTATTCTTCGGTTGATGGTGTTCTTTTTAACAAAGAAAAGACTAAATTAATTGCTTATCCTGCCAATAGACACGGAGAAAAATATGACATACCGAATGGAGTAGAAGAGGTAGCAGTATGTGCTTTTAATAGTAACAGAAACCTAAAAGAAATAAATTTTCCTGAAAGTTTGACATCAATTTCTGACGAATATAGTTTCTGGGAATGGACGGATGTAATTCGTTATTGTGAAAGTTTGAGCTGCATTAATGTTGATGATAATAACAAGGCTTTATGTTCAAAAGACGGAGTCCTTTTTAATAAAGGAATGACAAAATTATTACTGTATCCTCTTGAAAAAGATTCTGAAACATATGAAATTCCTGAAACAGTAACCAATATATCTACCTTGGCTTTTGAAAGGTGTAGAAATTTAAAGAGCTTAATTTTACCTGAGCCTATGACAAGTATAAGTAATTGGAGTATTGCTTGGTGCAGTTCGCTTGAAAGCGTATCTTTGTCTGAAAATATTACATCTGTAGGTGAAAGCGCATTCCTTGATTGTAACTCTTTGAAGGATGTTTATTATAGTGGAACTGAGAAACAGTGGAATAACATTGCTATAGGTAGTAATAATAATGCATTGCTCAAAGCCAATATTCATTTTAAAGAGGAACCTCAAAATATTTGCGGTGAAAATTTAACATGGACACTTGATGAAAACGGTGTTCTTACAATCAGCGGAACAGGGGCAATGTATGATTACGAGGAGGGCGGAGCACCTTGGTATTCTTCGGCATCGTCAATTACATCGCTTGTCGTTGAAGACGGAGTAACCTCAATAGGCGAAAAAGCGTTTCATAGCTTAACAGCACTTTCAACAGTAACATTTCCGGATACACTTGAAAGTATAGGCTATATGGCTTTCCGCTATTGTTCTTCATTGAGAAAAGTAGTATTTCCCGACAGTCTTACAACCATAGGGGAATATGCGTTTCACAATTGCGGCAAATTATACGACATAACCTTCGGAAACGGAATTAAAACAATAGGTGCAGCTGCATTTGACAACTGTATTGGGTTAATGTACGCTCGTGTACCAAGTGCTGAAGTGTGGTTTAATATAGACTTTAAAGGCGGACAATCAACACCTTTATATTATGCATCGGGATTGTACATAGACGGAAAGTATGTAAACGAACCTGTGGTTCCCGATGGAATAACAGAAATCAAGCCTTACATTTTCTGGGGATTTGAATACCTGAAAAGTATAACAATACCTGTAAGTGTTAAGAAAATTGACAGTACATCTTTCCATGAATGTACCGGTTTGAAAACAATATACTATATGGGTTCAAAAGAACAGTGGGAACAGATTGAAGGGTATAGTTCAAGCTCATACATAAGAAATGCGAAAAAGGTTTATCTCGGACAAACATATACTGTTACATATGATGGTAACGGCGGTACAGTTTCTTTGAGTGAAGCAACTGTTAAAAATGGCGATTTGGCTGATTTAACTGTTACTGCTGAAAGAGAAGGATATGATTTTCTTGGCTGGAATACCGATAAAGAAGCAACAGAACCTTTAAGTGAGGCACTGGTGGAAAAGGATATAACGCTTTATGCTGTATGGTATGATAAATTCAAATGCGGAGATAATCTGAGATGGACACTTGATGAAAACGGCGTTCTTACAATCAGCGGAACAGGGGCAATGTATGATTACGAAGAGGGCGGAGCACCCTGGTATTCTTCGGCATCGTCAATTACATCGCTTGTCGTTGAAGACGGAGTAACCTCAATAGGCGAAAAAGCGTTTCATAGCTTAACAGCACTTTCAACAGTAACATTTCCGGATACACTTGAAAGTATAGGCTATATGGCTTTCCGCTATTGTTCTTCATTGAGAAAAGTAGTATTTCCCGACAGTCTTACAACCATAGGGGAATATGCGTTTCACAATTGCGGCAAATTATACGACATAACCTTCGGAAACGGAATTAAAACAATAGGTGCAGCTGCATTTGACAACTGTATTGGGTTAATGTACGCTCGTGTACCAAGTGCTGAAGTGTGGTTTAATATAGACTTTAAAGGCGGACAATCAACACCTTTATATTATGCATCGGGATTGTACATAGACGGAAAGTATGTAAACGAACCTGTGGTTCCCGATGGAATAACAGAAATCAAGCCTTACATTTTCTGGGGATTTGAATACCTGAAAAGTATAACAATACCTGTAAGTGTTAAGAAAATTGACAGTACATCTTTCCATGAATGTACCGGTTTGAAAACAATATACTATATGGGTTCAAAAGAACAGTGGGAACAGATTGAAGGGTATAGTTCAAGCTCATACATAAGAAATGCGAAAAAGGTTTATCTCGGACAAACATATACTGTTACATATGATGGTAACGGCGGTACAGTTTCTTTGAGTGAAGCAACTGTTAAAAATGGCGATTTGGCAGATTTAACAGTTATTGCACAAAAGGATGGTTACACATTTGTCGGTTGGGCAACGTCCGCAGATTCTGCTGAAATAATAAAAGAATATACAGTTACAAGTGATACTGCATTGTATGCGGTTTACGAAAAAACAGTAGGGTCAGGTTTTAAACTTGTTCTTGAAGAAGACGGATATTATCGTTATTATATTAACGGGATTATGCAAACAGGCTGGTTTGAAATTAATGGATATAAGTATTATTTTTCTTCAAGTGCATCAAAATACGGTGCCGCAATGGTTGGAAAGAATATCAAAATCGGAAGTATATACTATGATTTTAACGAAGAGGGTAAATTGATTGCAGGATATGATGCATATGGAAACGAAATCTTATATCAGGTTAATCCGGAAGATACATACATTGTCAAAGGTGAAGACGGTTATTACAGATATTATATCGACTCAATAGCACAGACCGGTTGGCAGGTAACTCCGGTAGGATACAAATATTATTTTTCAACAAGTGTCTCAAAGTATGGTGCCGCAATGACGGGAACCGAGGTGAAAATAGGGGGTTCATATTATGATTTTAGTCAGGATGGTAAGCTAATAGTCAAATATGATGAATCAGCAAATCCTGAATATTTTTACGATCCTGTTCAGGGGGTTGTATATACCGTTACATACGAAACTAACGGCGGGATCGTAAGCTGTACGAGTAAAAAAACGAGAGTGACAACTAATGCGGATTTAAGCTTGACGGCAGAAAAAGAAGGATTTACCTTCCTTGGTTGGAATACTGATAAGGATGCAACAGCACCTCTTGAAAATTACACAGTTACATGTGATGTGACTTTGTATGCTATTTATGAAAAGAATGAAGAAAAACTCAATGGTATAATTCTTTGTGAAGACGGCTATTACAGATATTATATTGATGATGTTATCCAGACCAAATGGCAGATAAGTCCTGACGGATACAAGTATTACTTCTCGACATCAGCATCAAAATACGGTGCGGCAATGGTTGGAAAGAATATCAAAATCGGAAGCAGTTATTATGACTTTACGGAAGAAGGAAAGCTGATTGATAGCTACGATGAGAACGGCAACCCGATACTGTATAAAGAATTAAACGGCTTTATAACGGATGATGACGGAATAACAAGATATTATGTTAATAATGAATATGTAATCGACTGGAATTACATTGACGGATATAAATATTACTTCTCCAAAAAGAACGGTAAATTGCTTACAGGTAATACCAAAATCGGAAGTATCTATTATA
>CAZMHL010000073.1:0-8758 GCA_964566065.1 uncultured Eubacteriales bacterium | reverse complement strand
AGTTGCAAACGAAGCATGCGACAAGGGTAAAATTTCCCTTAACGGAAAGGTTGTTAAGGCTTCTGCAAATGTATCTGCGGGGGACATAATGGAAATCACCTTTGGTGAAAAAACAATTAAGTTTGAAATACTCAAGGTTGATGAACATGTTAAAAAAGAAGATGCACCTCTTATGTACAGACAGTTCGATTAAAATTAACATCAGGTTAATTTTAATCCCCAAAAGTCGTTCCGCAGACAACTTTTGTTGTCTGCTTTTTTGCGGTCTGTTTTATAAAGAATAAATAATAAAATTGTTGAAACTCACGGTCTTCGTCAGGAGTTTCTTTTTTTAATAAATTTCACCAACGGTTGAAATTTTTCTTATTATAGGGTAAAATGTTTACAGGTGATTCAAATGACAGTTGATAAAATGGCGGAAAGCCTGAAAAAATTAAGAAAAAAGCTGAATATGTCCCAGCAGGAATTCGGCGATGCTCTCGGTGTTTCAAACAGAGCGGTTTCTAAATGGGAAAAAGGACTTTCAAAACCCAGTATGCAGACATGGTTTAAAATATCGGAATGCTTTAATGTTCCCATTGACAAATTCGTAAAGCCTGAAAGGGAAGAATTTACCACTGACAGAGTAAAAACAAAGAGAAGCAGTCTGCCGTCAATAAAGGGACTTTTCAAAATCGGAAGAGGTCCGTCAAGTTCACATACAATGGCACCTGAAAAGGTGTGTAAAATTTTCAGGAAGAGATATGAAGAGGCAGACTTTTTTGAGGTACACCTTTTCGGCTCTCTTGCCAAAAACGGACGAGGAAGTCTTACAGATAAGGTTATAGACAGGGTTTTTTATCCTGTGGATGTTAAAATTCATTTCGACTATTCGGTAATGGATTTGCCTCATCCCAACACAATGGAGCTTTATGCCTTTAAAAAGAAAAAGCAGATTGGTTTTATGCGTGCCTACAGTACCGGAGGCGGAGAAATTGAGGCGGACGGAGAAATCCTTGAAAGCGTAAGTGAGGTTTATCCTTTCAGTAAATTTGAACAGATAGCAGATTACTGCACCCAAAACAACCAAAAGCTCTGGCAGATAGTTGAGGAATTTGAGGGTGAGGGTATCTGGGAATACCTTGAAAAAATATGGGAAACAATGAAAAAAACCATAAAAAAGGGACTTGAAGAAGAAGGAACACTTCCCGGTGGACTTGATGTAAAGAGAAAGGCAAAATTCCTTTTCAATCAGAGGCACATGGACGAAAGCAGTGAAACAAAGCAGAACAGAATTGTCTGCGCCTATGCTTTTGCAACCTCTGAGCAGAATGCCTGCGGCGGTGTGGTTGTAACTGCGCCTACCTGCGGAGCATCGGGGGTTCTTCCTGCGGTGCTTTTGTATCAGCAGGAAAAAAGAGGGTTTTCTGATAAGGAAATTTACAGAGCCCTTGCGGTTGCAGGACTTGTGGGAACAATAATAAAAACAAACGCCTCAATAAGCGGTGCAGAGTGCGGATGTCAGGCGGAAATCGGAACAGCCTGCTCAATGGCGGCGGCGGCTCTCGGTCAGCTTTTCGGTCTTGAAATAGAACAGATTGAATATGCCGCAGAGGTTGCAATGGAGCATCATCTGGGACTTACCTGTGACCCTATTGCGGAGCTTGTGCAGATTCCTTGTATTGAAAGAAATGCCGTTGCGGCAATGAGGGCAATAAACTCGGTAAGCCTTGCAAACTTTTTGAGCGGTTCAAGAAAAATTTCCTTTGACCTTGTTATAGACACAATGTATGAAACAGGTAAGGATATGTCTAAAAACTACAGAGAAACAAGCGAGGGCGGCCTTGCAAAATTATATAAATAGAGGTGCAGAATGAAAAAGGAAACACGTTTTATTCACGGAGGAGATTACAATCCCGAACAGTGGCTTGAAACTCCCGAAATTATTGATAAAGATATGGAATTAATGAAAAAATGTAACTTTAACACGGTTACAATCGGTGTTTTTTCGTGGTCTCATTTAGAACCGTCAGAGGGTGAATTTGACTTTTCATTTCTTGATGATATTTTTGACAAAACCGAGGCAAACGGAATTGATGTAATTCTCGCAACACCGTCGGGAGCAAGACCTGTGTGGATGGCAAAAAAATATCCTGAGGTTTTAAGAACAAGAGAGGACAGAACAAAACAACTTTATGGCTTCAGACATAACCATTGCTATACCTCACCCGTCTACAGAGAAAAAACAAGAAAAATAAATGAGCTTCTTGCCAAACGCTACGGCAAGAGAAAAAATCTTTTAATGTGGCACGTTTCAAATGAGTATGACGGCGAATGTCATTGCGATATGTGTATAAATGCTTTCAGAAAATGGCTGAAAGATAAGTATAAAACAATTGACAATCTCAACAGAGAATACTGGACCTCTTTCTGGAGTCACAGATTTTCCTCTTTTGATGAAATTGAACCTAATTCAAGCATAGGTGACGGAACTCTTTATGCGCTTGACGTTGACTGGAGAAGATTTGTTACATATCAGACAACGGATTTTATGAAAAATGAAATGGTGCCTTTAAGGGAAATTACGCCCGATATTCCGGTAACCACCAATTATATCGGCTCCAGCAACAGGCTGGATTACAGAAAAATGTCAAAGGAGCTTGATATTGTTTCATGGGATAATTATCCTCAGTGGCACGCAGGTGATGATATTTCCCTTGCCGCCGATGTTGGCTTTGACCACGATTTGTTCAGAGGATTTCTTAAAAAGAATTTTCTTATGATGGAGTCCTGCCCGTCAACAATTAAAAGAGTTGATAAATATAAACGCCCCGGCTTTGGCAACCTTGTTGCCCTTCAGGCGGTTGCTCACGGCTCACAAAGTGCTCAGTATTTCCAGTGGAGACGGGGCAGGGGTGCGGCGGAGCAGTTCCACGGTGCTGTTGTTGACCATAACGGACGTGACGATACCCTTGTTTTCAAGGAGGTAACAAAAACAGGTACAACTTTAAAAAATATAAACGAAATGCTTGATACTCAGGTTAAAAGCAAAATTGCAGTTTTGTATGAATATGACAATTTCTGGATTTTAAGCAAAATTGACGGATATAACCGCTTTGACAAAAAATATAAACCAACGGTTTTAGACCATTACAGACAGTTCTGGAATATGGGTAAAAATGTGGATATAATAGGCAGATGCGATGATTTGTCAGACTATGAGCTTGTTATTCTTCCGATGTGCTTTATGGTTGAGGAAAGCTTTGTTAAAAAAGTTGAGGAATATGTTGAAAACGGCGGAACTGTTGTGGCAACATATATGACGGCAGTAACAAACGAAAACGACCTTTGCTGGCTTGGCGGAGCACCTGCAAAGGAGCTTAAAGACGTGTTCGGTCTTGAGGTTGAACAGACCGACGGACTTTATGAAAATGACAGAAATTATGTTGAATATAAGGGTAAAACCTATGAGGCAAAAGATTACTGCGAATACCTTAATTTAATGGGCGGAAAGAGCATCGCAGAGTATAAGGAAGATTATTACAAAGGTTGCCCTGCGGTAGTTGAAAATTCTTACGGAAAAGGAAAGGCTTACTACATTGCTTTTCGTGATAACGGAGACTTTTTAAAGGATTTTTACGAAGAAATTTCAAAGGATATAAAACCCGGATTTGACGGCACTTTAAAATACGGCGTAACCGCTCACAGCAGAGAAAACTACGTAATTCTTGAAAACTTCAATAATTACGACGAAGAGCTTGTGTGCAATAAGGAATACGTAAACATCGAAACAAACAAAAAATTTGACGGGAAGATTAAAGCGTATGAGACAGTGTTTTTAAAAACGGATTGTTAAAATTGCGGTGGTTTTGTTTACATCGGGACGATGTGGGCGTCGTCCCCTGCTGAACAATTTTTCCTGTTTCGCACATAATGTAATTTAACGGAGAGAAAATTATGAAAGATACACAGCAAAAAGCAGCTGCAAAGAAATTTGTTGAATACTGGAAAAATAAAGGCTATGAGAAAGGGGAAAGCCAGCCATTCTGGCTTGAACTTCTTGAAAACGTGTTCGGGGTTGAAAATCCTGCACACTACATAAATTTTGAAGAACAGGTTCATCTTGACCATACAAGCTTTATTGACGGTCATATTCCTGCAACGCATGTTTTGATTGAACAAAAGGGAAGAACTAAGGATTTGAGAAAAGGAATCAAACAGTCTGACGGAAGCTTGCTTACACCTTTTCAGCAGGCGCAACGTTATTCTGCGGTTTTGCCTTATTCCCAGAGACCACGCTGGATAGTAACCTGTAATTTTGAAGAATTTTTAATTTACGATATGGAAAAACCTACAGGTGAACCGGAAAGCATTCTTCTTGAAAATCTTGAAAAAGAATATTACCGCTTGCAGTTCCTTGTGGATGCACAGGATGACAATATAAAAAAAGAAATGGAAATATCCATTCAGGCAGGAAAAATTGTAGGCGTTTTATATGATGAACTGCTTAAACAGTATGATGATACAGAAAACGAAGAAATTCTTAAAAGTCTTAATATGCTTTGTGTTCGTCTCGTTTTCTGCCTTTATGCAGAAGATGCAGGGATTTTCGGCGGACATAATAAGTTCCATAACTACTTAAAAGAAACACCTGTCAAATACGCAAGACAGGCATTGATTGACCTTTTTAAAGTTCTTGATACAAAAATTGAGTACAGAGACAGATATATGGACGAATCTTTAGCGCAGTTTCCTTATGTAAACGGCGGTTTGTTTGCAGATGAAAACATAATAATTCCACCGCTTAATGAAAAAATAATCAGTCTTATTCTTGAAAAAGCAAGCGAAGATTTTGACTGGTCTGATATTTCTCCTACAATTTTCGGAGCAGTATTTGAAAGCACATTAAACCCTGAAACAAGACGTTCCGGAGGTATGCACTATACCTCTATTGAAAATATTCATAAGGTTATTGACCCACTCTTTCTTGATGAATTAAAAGAAGAACTTGAAGAAATAAAAAACGTAAAAGTGCAGAAAACAAAAGAAGCAAAGCTTTACGGCTTTATTGATAAGATTTCAAAACTTAATTTCCTTGACCCTGCCTGCGGAAGCGGAAACTTTTTAACAGAAACCTATATTTCTTTAAGACGTCTTGAAAATGAAGCGTTAAGTGAAATAACAAACGGTGAATTGTTGTTTGATATGGAAGATGTAATAAAGGTTTCAATCGGTCAGTTTTACGGAATTGAAATCAATGACTTTGCCGTAACGGTAGCAAAAACCGCTCTCTGGATTGCAGAATCACAAATGCTTAAAGAAACTGAAGAAATTGTTCATATGAGCCTTGATTTCCTGCCGCTTAAATCTTACGCTAACATTGTTGAGGGTAACGCCCTCCGTCTGGACTGGAACGAGGTTATACCTAAAGAAAATCTTAACTACATTATGGGCAACCCGCCGTTTATTGGTAATTCTAGGTTGGATGAAGCACAAAAAGAAGAAAGAGAAAAAATATTTTCTGGAAATGGCGGTGAATTGGATTACGTTTGTTGTTGGTATAAAAAGGCGGCAGATTATATAGAAAGTTATCCAATTATGTGTGCTTTTGTTTCTACAAACTCGATTTGTCAAGGACAACAAGTAACCCCTTTATGGAAACCATTGTTTGAAAGTGGAATTCATATTGATTTTGCACATAAAACATTTATTTGGGATAGCGAAGCATCTGTTAAAGCACATGTTTATTGTGTTATAATTGCCTTTTCAAGGACTTCAAAAAAAGATAAATTTTTATATGATGATAATCAGAAAAAAGCAGTAAGTCATATAAATGGCTATTTGATAGATTTGAATGATATTTTTATAGAAAAACGAACGAAACCAATTTGTAGTGCCCCAATGGTTATTAAAGGTTTTCAGCCTACAGATAATGGAAATCTAGTTTTAGATGATGATGAGAAGGAAGAACTTATAAATAAGGAACCCAAGGCTGCGGAATGGATTCGACCATTTATAACAGCAAGAGAGTTTTTGTATCAAAAAACAAGATGGTGCATTTGGTTAGTTGGAGTTTCTCCGGCGACTATAAATTCTTTAAATGAGATAAAGAAAAGAGTGGTTGCCTGTAAGGAATGGAGAGAACAACAGAAGATATCCGGGGATGCATATAAGTTGAGAAATACTCCTTATTTGATGAGACAAAACAGTAAATTTAAGGAGGAAAGCTTTATTGTTATACCACGTGTTTCAGGGGAGAAAAGGAAATATATTCCTTTTGGGTATGTTGAAAAAGGTTCAATTCCAGGTGATAGCATTATGTTGTCAATAGGAGCAGAATTATATCATTTTGGAGTAATGTGTTCCAATGTTCATAATGCTTGGATGAGATTGGTATGCGGAAGATTAAAAGGGGATTATAGATATTCGAGTGATATTGTTTATAACAACTTTCCATGGCCATCGCCAACCAATGAACAAAAGTCAAAGATTGAAGAAACTGCCCAGGCGATTTTAGATGCAAGGGCACTTTATCCCGATTGCTCACTTGCGGATTTGTACGATGAGGTGCTTATGCCGCCAGAGCTTCGCAAGGCTCACCAGGAAAATGACAGGGCGGTAATGAAAGCCTACGGCTTTGATATTAAAACCACAACCGAATCCTCCTGCGTTGCAGAACTTATGAAAATGTATAAGGAATTAACAAAATAATAATTTAATTAAACCGTAAAATAGCTTTTAATAACTGTTTTACGGTTTTTAAATGCTGTATTTTCTCTTTTTTCGTTGAATGTTGCACATGTTTGTGATATAATGGTTTCAACAGAAAGTAAGGTGATGCTTATGAATAAAAAAACACATTGTTAAACTACCGCAAATAGTTTTACAATGTGCTCTTTTTTAGGGTATGCTAAGATACTCCTCTAACCAAGCTGTATTTTAGCATATCCTTCTTGGTTTGTCAAATGAACATTTATGTTTGTTTGGCAATTTAATATGTTCAAATTAATATAAAATTAAAGGAGGATACTGTAATGATAAGTACAGTAAAGAAAAACAGAGTGGCAGAAGATTCGTTTTTTGAATATCTTGTGGAAAATGCTTTTTTTACCGACGAAGAGGAATATCCCGTTATAAGGGTTGACATGATTTCATCGGATGTTCCAAAAACAATAATACCTTTTGAAAAGGCAGTGAATTACAAAGGAGATTTAAGTGATGTGTTTATATGTTTCTTTTCTCCTGACAGAACCTTTGAACGGGTTAGGAAGAATCCGAGGAGATATTTGGAGTTTTTCAAGAAAACTGCCGGAATAATAGGATTTGATTTCAGCATTCACAGTGATATGCCGGTAATAAAACAAAAGATGCAAATGTATGACAATCTATCGCTTACATATTACTACGGTAATAATGGCATTCCTGTTATACCAAATATTCGTTGCGGAATAGATGAATTGACAGATGAGTTTTTACAAGCTATCCCGAAACGTAAACCAGTGGCGATAGGTACTCACGGTTTTTGTAAAGAAAAGCAGGAACAATGTGAATGGTATTGCTTTCTGGAAAAGGTTATTGATTTATTAGAACCATCGAAAATAATTGTGTATGGTTCATTGCACGGAGAAATGTTTGATAATTTTAAAGACAAGACGGAATTTGTCTTTTTTGAGCCTTGGATTTCAAAAAAACTCAGGGAGGACAAAAATAATGGCAACTAAAGGTGCAAGTAACAGATACGGCAATGCAAGAGGCGGGAGACGGGGGCATCCCACTGAGCATACCGGCTTCGCATGGGCTAAAGCTTTTAATAAAAGTACATTACAACGTCATTTTGAGGATCATGGAGCGCAAATGGGAATGCCAACGAGAGATTCGTACAATGCTCATGCAGTAACTTTTGCCAATACAATAGATCGAAAGAATTGCACAAGTTTTATTGATAAAAACGGCAGTACCTATAAGTATAATAAAAAAACAAACGAAATGGCGATTATCAAAGACAATGGCATAGTTGTTACTTATTACAAGCCTAAAGATGGTTATAAGTATTATTTAAAACAAAAAAAGGAGAAGAACAGATATGGAAAAAGATAAATATATTCCTATGTTGTGTCCTGTTTGCAAAGAATTTTATTTTTCTGAATTGCAGGAAGGTGATGAAGAATGCGAGTTTTATTGCTCTCACTGTGGTTGGTATTACGATGTTGAACAGGCGGAAAATCACGATAAAAAGATGGGCAAAAATGCGCTTTCTGTTAATGAGTTTAAAGAAAAATATCTGGAAAAATGCGCACAAAATCCGGATTATAATTATGCAGAAGAAAATTATGTTGCCGAACCGCATAGGTGCCCTGTTTGCGAAAAGTACGAATTTGAATGCAAAAGTTCTTTTGATATTTGCCCATTCTGCGGATGGGAGGATGACGGGCTTATGGAGGATGAGCCTGATTCCTGGGCGGGCTGTGCCAATGATTTGTGCCTGAATGATTTCAGGAAAAGATATAACAAGCTTATATCCGAAAATCCGAAATACAAATACACCAAAAATCACTACGGCGAAAAGTGATATATATCTTAATGCAAAAACAAAATAAAATCAAACAAACACCGACGGAAGTTGAAGTGTCCCTGAGGACACTTTCTGAAAAACATAAAACCTCTCAAAGGCTTAATAAAGCATATTTGAGAGGTTTTGTTGTATCAAAAAAGGCTTTTGCCGTCGAGAAAATCCGCTGCAGCGGCAGGCTCCCCTGTGTAAGGGGAGCTGTCGCCGTAA